>JBAXFO010000045.1:0-12942 GCA_037139885.1 Planctomycetota bacterium | reverse complement strand
AACAGGTGGAGCAGCACCGGAAGAATCCGAACTGTGCCGGCTGTCACGCCCGCATGGATCCGATCGGCTTCGCCTTTGAGAATTTCGACGTGCTCGGGAGATATCGGGCGAAAGACGGCGACCAGCCGATCGACGCCGCCGGCGAACTTCCGAACGGCAAAAAGTTCAACGGCCCCGACGAACTCAAGGCAATCTTGAAAGGCGAGAAAGAACTCTTCAGCCGCAACCTGACCGAAAAACTGCTGGTCTACGCCACCGGCCGCGGCCTCGATTTCTACGATCGCCGAACCGTAGACGCCATCCTCGTGGAGCTTCAGAAAAACGACTACCGCTTTCACGCACTAATCACCGCCATTGTTCAGAGCGATGCGTTTCGCATGCGGCGGGGAAAGGAGCAACCATGAGCAATCCGTTGCGTATCACCATGAAGACACTCAGCACAGCCTTGCTGTTGGTATTGACATCGTTCGCAGCAGTCCATGCCGCGGACGAGGACACGAACAAGCTCACCGAATTGACCGCGGAAAAGGCACGAGCCCTCGCACAGACCAAGGGCGACTTGCGCCTCGATGGCTTGACCAAAATCTCACCCGAGGCGGCCGCGGCGCTGGCGGAGTACAAAGGGAGGCTGTTCCTCAATGGCCTCAAGGAACTCCCGCTCGATGTGGCCAAATCGCTGATTCCCTACAAGGCAGAACTGAGTCTCAATGGCCTGACCGAGATTTCGGAAGAAGTCGCCGTCGCGCTGGGGCAGCCGTCACGGAGAGGCAACCTCCACCTGGCGGGACTGAGATCGCTGCCGGTCGGCGTCGCCAAGGGGTTGGCGCCGCACAGCGGGGCTCTGTATCTCGACAGCGTGCCCGAGCTTTCCGACGAGGCGGCCGAGGCGTTGAAGGCGAACAGCGGGGTCGGTCTGGTGTTCGAAAAGCTGAACAATGTCTCGGACAAGGCGTTGATCACACTCGCCCAGAGCAAGGGAAATTGGCTCGTGCTGAACGGCTTGACGACGATTTCGGACGATGTGGCCAAGGCGATCGCGCAACACCCGGGGAGAGTGAAGTTGACCCGCGTGACCACCCTGTCCGACGAGGCCGCCAAAGCGTTGGCACAACACAGAGGCTCGTTGTTCCTCACCGGCGTGACCACCCTCTCGCCCGAGGCGATCAAAGTCTTGCGGGCAAGGAAAGATGGCAACCCATTACCCGCCAACAAGTTTCGATAGAAAAAAGAACGCGGGATTTCGTCGCCCGCGGCTAATTAATAAGTGACGAGGTTTACCCCGCCGGCGCAGAATGCGCATGCACAATAGCGTCCGTACGATAAGACCTTCCCTCCAAATGCGCCAACCATGACCAAAACGCTTTCTCGCCGAACTCTTTTGAAAGGCCTCGGGGCCGCCGTGGCGCTGCCCTGGCTCGAAGCAATGACTTCACGCTCAGCGCTGGCCGCCGGCGCGAGTCGGCATCCGCTCCGCATGGCTTTCCTCGCTGCAGATGGGCACCTTCGCCGTGAACCGGACGATCGAGCCGGGCTTCAATCCGGCCTATCTGAACCTATCATGGCGCGACCCGGTGACGCCGGTGCGACCGGCCACCAGCCCGCGCGAAGTGTTCGACCGCTTGTTTACGAGAGCCGGCGCGGAATCGCCCAGCAGTCGGGCGCAACGTCGCAGCATCCTCGATTACGTTCGCGAAGAGGCCAACAGCCTGCAATCGAACCTCGGTATTCAGGACCGCCGCCGGCTCGATCAGTATTTCACGGCCATTCGCGAAGTCGAGCAACAGATCCAGCGCGTGGAACGAATGCCCGCTCCAACACCTCCCAATATGGACGTTCCCGGAGGGGATTGGTCGCGGTGGGTCGATCGTTGGCAGGAACAGGTTCGCGTCCAGGGCGATCTCATGGCGCTGGCGTTCCAGGCCGATCTGACGCGGGTTTGCACCTTTGCCCTCGAAATCGAACGGAGCGTCCGCGTCTTCCGTGAATTGGGAATCCGCGACGACTATCACGGCGTGTCCCACGGTAACGACGATGATCTCTCCCGCGTCGCCGCCTACCACGTCGCTCAGTACGCGTACGTCGTGGATAAGCTGAAACAGATTCGCGAAGGGGACGGCTCGCTTCTCGATCATTCGATGGTGGTGTTCGGCTCGGCGATGAGCCACGGCAGCCACAATACGTCCAATTTGCCGATCCTGCTGGCGGGTCGCGGTTGCGGCACGCTCAACCCCGGGCGGCACCTTCGCTTTTCACGAGAGACGCCGCTCTCCAACCTTTGGGTGAGTTTGCTCGATCGAATGGACGTTCGCGTCGACAGGCTTGGCGACAGCCGCGGACGTTTGAGCGATCTGTAGACCCGAGTTTCGCGTTGTAAATCTCGAGAGGAGTTATTTGACATGCTCACCATCGGCTCTTCGGATTCGCGGAACAGCCGGCGAGATTTTCTTCGCGTCGGGACGCTGGGTCTGGGCGGATTGTCGCTGAGCCAGATGCTGGGCATCAAGGCGCTCGGCGCTCAGAGTTCCTCGTATCTCACCGAAAAATCGGTCATTTTCGTGCATATGCACGGCGGCCCGAGCCAGTTCGAGACTTTCGATCCAAAGCCGAACGCTGCCGAGGGCATTCGCACCATCGGTGGGGAAATTCAGACTCGGATTCCCGGGGTTAACTTCGGCTCCGCCTTCCCCCGGTTCGCACAGTTGGCCGACAAACTCGCCATCATCCGCTCCTATGTTCCAGACAGCCCGAGCCATGATGCCAGGCCAATCGCGGATTTCAGTATCCTGAAGGGAGCCACACGTTGTTCGACGTGGGGCAGGTGCGCCTGCTCCGCGGCCTCGGCGCCGACGTCTTGCGCGTCGTCACCGAGGGAGACCCCATTGCTTCCCTGACGAACTAGGTCTGTTGATCGCCGAATGACTTGGCGAGAAAGTCAACGTTTCAAGCCGTATCGCAGGCGCCGAAGAAAGGGTTTTTCATAGTGGCCAAGATTCTATCTCGCTGCACAAAGGTCAATTCGATCCTCAGCCGCAGACAACTGCTTCATGCGGGCGCTCTGGGAACTTTTGGTCTCTCTTTGCCTCACCTGCTACGTGCGGAAGCGGCGGTCAGGCCCAGCAATATCAAATCCTGCATCATCATATTCGCATTCGGCGGACCTGCTCAGCAGGAAACATTCGACATGAAACCGGACGCCCCAGCCGAAATTCGGGGTGAGTTCAAGCCCATCGCCACCAACGTCACCGGCATCAGAATTTGCGAGTATCTCCCCAAGCTGGCCACCATGGCCAACCGGTTCAGCATCATTCGCTCGGCGACTCACAAGAACCGGATCCATAATCCCGGTTCGTTCTACATGCTTACTGGTCGAAGGCCGACACGTGACATTGTCGAGTTCGCGGCCGCACGAGGCGATTGGCCGGGGGTGGGGTCCATCCTGGCCAAAGTCCAACCGACCCAACGTACGCTTCCGCCCTACGTCATCGTCCCGAAGTTCGCGACGGATGTCGGCATCCCGACGCCCGGCCAGCACGGCGGATTCCTGGGCGCCGCTTACGATCCCTTCGTGATCGAACGCGATCCCAACAGGCCGACGTTCGAGGTGCCGGACCTGCAGCCACCGCCTGAATTGACACTCGACCGAATCGACGATCGCCGCAGGCTGCTGCGGCAGATTAACGAGCGGACTGCGACGATGGAGCGGTTCGCGGCCGCGGGCGGACTCGAGCGCCATTACGAGCGGGCATATAGCCTGCTCAGCTCCACTGCCACCCGAAAAGCGTTTGACCTCAACGAGGAACCTGTCGCGATTCGCGATCGCTACGGCCGCAACCGTCACGGCCAAAGTGTGCTGCTCGCGCGTCGGCTTGTGGAGGCCGGAGTTCGTCTGGTGCTGGTCAACGATGCCAAGGAAGAAGCGGACTCGAACAAGATCTGGGACACGCACGGCGACGGCTTCCGCACCATGCGGCAGCATCTGCCCGAGATGGACAGCGCGCTGTCGTCGCTCCTTCAGGACTTGCACGACCGCGGCCTGCTGGAAACCACTCTGGTCGCGTGGATGGGAGAATTTGGCCGCAGCCCGAGGGTGAACGACGGCGGAGGCCGCGATCATTGGCCGGACGTCTATTCCCTGGCGCTGGCCGGCGGTGGTATTCGCGGCGGCCAGGTGTATGGCTCGTCGGATTCGCGGGCTGCTTATCCGACGGAATCCCCGGTCTCGCCAGAAGAGATCCACGCCACCATGTACCATGCCCTGGGCATTCCCGAGGATATCCACATTCTCGACAACATCGGCCGACCGCTATCCCTCTACAACGGGAAGCCGATCCATGGGCTGTTCTAAATGCAGGTTCGCCGGTGTTCGTTTTCAGGCCTTGAAGGAGGCTTCCATGCGTTTCGTTTTGCTGGCGCTTGCCGCACTCGCGATGGGCTCCGTGTTATACGCCAGTGAAACCTGGCCCCAGTTTCGGGGTCCTGATGCCAATGGCTATTCCGACGCAAAAAAGCCTTCCGCTCGAGGGGAGTGTCGACAAAGGTGTCGTTTGGAAAACGCCGATCCACGATCGCGGAAAGATCAGTTCTGGCTGAGCACAGCCACCGCCAAAGGCAAGAGCGATTTGTAAGGACGAAAGGCCTACTGGAATCTTTCCTCGATCGAACCGTACCTCCAACCCTACCTGACCTAGTAGAATTTCATGTTCCATGCGCCTCTTGGGTTTGAAGAATCTTCGCTGTGCGGTAAGCTTACTCGCCGGCAACTTCTGCACGCGGGCGGACTCAGCATGTCGAATGACAAAGCTCTACCTTTTGCGGCATGGAACCGGCGGCAAGCGCTGCAGGTCGGCGCCCTAGGGGCGCTTGGCCTTTCCGTGCCGTCTCTTGGACAGGGTAAAGTGCAGGCCGCCGCGGCGGTGGGCGCCCGCCGTGCGAAACGGTGTCTGGTGTTCTACCTCCACGGCGGGCCGTCGCAGCACGATACTTGGGACCCCAAACCGGATGCGCCGGCAGAAGTTCGGGGGCCGTTCGGTCAGATTGCGACGAGCGTTCCGGGCATGTTCGTCGGCGGCCTGATGCCGCGCGTGGCCCGGCTGGCGCATCATTGCTGCGTGCTGCGGTCAGTGGCGACCGGCGACAACTCCCACGCGTCCAGCGTTTACCAGGTGCTGACGGGTTCGCCGCATTCGCCCGCCAACACCGAGACGGCGAAGGCCGGTGCGCCCAATGATCGGCCACATTTCGCGTCGGCGTTACGTCAAGTCATGGATCGGGGACAGGCGGTGGGGATGCCGTCGTTCGTCACGCTTCCGGAAATCATGTCGGGGAACGACTTTACCGTGTTCCTCGGACAGAATGCCGGGAACATCGGCCGGCGTTACGATCCCTGGGTGCTTTTGGGAGATCCGTCGTCGCCAGGCGGAGCCGTGCCGCCGTCGCTCGGTTTGCCGGAGGATGTGTCGGCGGATCGGCTGTCCGTTCGCAGAACCTTGCTTCAGCGGTTGGAGGCGGCGGAGCATGCGATGGAGCGATCGGGGATGACGGGCGAGTATGGCCGACATGCAGAGCGGGCGTACGAGATGCTGCGATCCGCGGCGGCGGGCCGAGCGTTCGAGTTGGAGCGTGAGTCGGCGACGGTTCGCGATCGCTATGGCCGAACCAAGGTCGGACAGAGCGTGTTGCTCGGACGGCGTTTACTGGAGGCAGGAGTGCCGCTGGTGCAGGTGAACTGGCCACGCGAGCCGAATGATCGGGCATCGAACAATCCGGTCTGGGATACGCACTCGAATCATAATCCGCGGATGAAAGACGTCCTGATGCCGCAGATGGATCAAACATTTTCGGCCCTGCTTGAGGATCTGGAACAGCGAGGAATGCTCGAGGAGACGCTGGTCGTGTGGCTGGGCGAGTTCGGTCGTACGCCTCGCTTCAATGGGGGCGGAGGCCGCGATCATTGGGGCGGAGTTTTTTCCATCGTTTTGGCCGGCGGTGGAGTTCGCGGCGGAACGGTGCTTGGCGCTTCGGATCGCCTCGGCGCGTTTCCGCAAGAATCACCGATTGCCCCGAGCGACGTGTTGGCGACCATCTGCCAGGCGTTGGGGTTTGATCCGTCGACGGTGATCTACGACACGGACGGCAGACCGCACCCCCTCAGTCGCGGCGAAGTGATTCGCGGGGCGCTGTAGCACGGCCCCATCGGGGGTGGCGTTCTTGACGCGTATTCCGCACCCGTTTCTTCGCCGCGATTGACTTGAGCACCCTGAGCGCGACGAATCTAGAGCCGGAAAACCCCGAACTGAAAGGCGCCGGAAGGCCAACCTAAATAACTACTTCTACCTCCAACCCCTACCTCACCTGGGAGAATCTCATGTTACATGTGCCTCTTGGCTTTGAAGGATCTTCGCTGGGCGGTCGCCTAACTCGCCGGCAACTTCTGCACGCGGGCGGACTCAGCATGCTCGGGCTGGGCCTGCCTGGGGCATTGCCTGCGCGAGAGGCGGGAACGCAGCGGTCCTCGACCGAGAAGTCCTGCATCTTCATTGTGATGGGGGGCGGCCCCTCGCATGTGGACATTTGGGACATGAAACCGCAAGCTCCGGTCGAAATCCGCGGTCCCTACAACCCGATTGCTACCTCAGTTCCCGGGATGCGGATCAACGAGATGATGCCGCGCCTGGCCGGACTGAGTCAGCACTACAGCATCATTCGTTCCATGACGCACACCGCGCCGATCCGCAACCACCCCGACGCGATGCACAACTGCCTGACGGGGCAAGCGAAAGCTCCGGACGACGCACCGTGTTATGGCTCGGTGTTGGCCAAGTTGCGACCATCGCGACGCGTGCTGACTCCGTATGTTTGGCTGCATCGCTGCGATGGCAACACGACCGTGTTCTGCTCGCCTTTCATCTCAATGGGTGGTTTTTTGGGACGGCCCTACGCTCCCTTCTTCGTCGGCAACTCCTCGAATCACCCAGGGATGCCGAATTTCCGATTGTCCGAACTGGATTCGGACGTGGGGACGACGCCCGAGAGGACGCTTGGGCGTGAACGCTTGCTTGGTCAGCTCGAGCAGAGCAGTGCGACCAGTTCGCGGGCTGTGGCGGGCTGGGAGGAGCTGCGACAACGGGCCGTGGAACTGGCGACCGGCCCGGATGCCCGGCAACCTTTCGACCTTGAGAAAGAGCCAGCCACGGTGCGCGATCGCTATGGCCGCCATCCCTTGGGTCAATACCTGCTCATGGCCCGCCGACTGGTGGAGTCCGGGGTGGGCTTTGTGAGCGTCAATGCCTGGTGCGGTTTTGCTCCGGGTGAGGGTTCCCAGGGCGGGGCCGCCAGTTTTACTTGGGACATGCACGGCGGCGGAATGGGCCAGGGGAATATCTTTGGCACCGGCTCCTACGGCCTGGGTTGGGCTCTGCCGCGGCTCGATGAAGCGCTCTCCGCCCTCTTGGAAGATCTCCACCAGCGCGGGATGCTGAGTAACACCCTGGTGGTCGTCGTTGGCGAATTCGGGCGAACCCCAAGGATCGATAACAATCAAGGCATCGCTGGCCGGAGCCACTGGCCCGCCTGCTTTTCCGCAGTCCTTGCTGGGGCCGGCATTGGCGGCAGTGTCTATGGTGCGTCCGACAGGATCGGCGCCTACGTGAAGGACCATCCAGTCCCGCCTCAGGCTCTCGGCGCAACGATCTATCATGCGCTTGGGGTGCCGCGTGAGACTCAAGTCGCTTCGCGGCCGATCACTACGGGAGAGCCGATCCTCGAGTTGTTCCGGTAGACGTTGGCTTCGACCGAATCTCCGCTATTTTCGGTCATTTGAAGCGTACAAGCCGAAAGCACACAGAATGCGATGCGAGACCAAGGCATACCCGTGCGGGTGTCGCGACAGCCCAAGATCCGAAGCGACGCTTACGACGTGCGCGCCAAGTTTTGGTGATTAGAATTATTTTTTTTCGTCGTTCGTCTTACAGGGGAGTTTCATGCGTTTCGTTTCTCTGACGCTTGCCGCACTCGCGACGGGCTCCATGGTGTACGCCGGTGAAAACTGGCCGCAGTTCCGGGGTCCTGACGCCAATGGTTATTCCGACGTAAAAAACCTTCCGCTCGAGTGGAGCGCCGACAAAGGTGTGGTTTGGAAAACGCCGATCCACGATCGCGGCTGGTCCTCACCAGTCGTTTGGAAAGATCAGATCTGGCTGACCACAGCCACCGCCGACGGCAAGAAACTCTTTGCGCTGTGCGTGAATCGCGACTCCGGGAAGGTGATTCACGACATTCACGTATTCGATGTGGAGAAGCCTGAGAAAAGAGCTGCCCTGAACAGTTACGCCTCGCCGACGGGAGCCATTGAAGAGGGGCGATTCTACGTCCACTTCGGCGCCTCCGGCACGGCCTGCATCGACACGGCCAACGGTAAAATTCTCTGGACGCGACGCGATCTGAACTGCGATTACCGTGGCGAGGGATCTGGCAGTTCTGTAACCCTGGTCGATGATCTGCTGGTTTTCAACGTCGATGGCTGCGATGTCCAGTATGTGGTGGCCCTCGATAAAACCACGGGCAAAACCACCTGGAAGACGGACCGTTCCGCCAACTTCAAAAACGTCGGTCCGGATATGCGCAAGTGCTACTCGACCCCGATCATCGCCAGGGTCGGCGATCAGCGGCAATTGATTAGCGTCGGCCCGCGCGCCACGATGGGTTACGACATCCCCACGGGAAAAGAGCTCTGGAAAGTAACCTATGGGGGCTGGTCGATCGCTCCGCGGCCCATTTTTCACGATGGCATCCTGTACATGATCAGCGCCTACATCAGTCCCGAACTCTGGGCTGTTCGCGCGGATGGACAGGGCGATGTCACCTCCACCCATATTTTGTGGAAGAACAGCAAGAGCATGCCCTCGCGCCCTTCGCCGATTCTGGTTGACGATCTGCTTTATGTCGTCAGCTCGGAGGGAATCGCCTCGTGTCTTGAAGCTAAAACGGGCCAATTGGTCTGGAAGGAACGCCTGGGAAGCAAGTTCTCCGCCTCGCCGATCCATGTCGCGGGGCGAATCTATTTCTTCGAGGAGTCGTCGGTCACCAGCGTGATCGAGCCGGGCCGCCAATTCAAACTCCTCGCCACGAACATGCTCGGCAGCGAAGCATTGATGGCCAGTCCCGCCGTGGTCGGCAACTCGCTGATCATCCGCACGGCTGGACATCTCTATCGAATTGACCCCTGATGGTTGCTTGGGGTGAACTGTGTGTTTTCGCGTATTGTTTAACCCCGAGCCGAAGGCGACGGAGCCTTGCGACTGAGCCGCCGCATTCGGTTTGGGTTTAACTGGCAAAACCGGCAACGGGACTCGATAGGATCCGAAGGGCAATGCGAGGAGTGACGCAATGTACCAGTCAAGCAAGACCGCAGAAGTAAGGCGAGTAATGAGGGCCGTGGCCATGGCCACGCTCTGGTTGGCGGGTGCGGCGTGCGGCGCGGCCGCGGACGCACCGCCACCGGTCAAGCCGGTGGAGAAGCAAACGCCGGCAGACTTCTATATTGCGGTCAACGGCAAGGACAGCAACCCTGGCACGGCACAAGCGCCGTTTTTCACGCTGGCCAAGGCGCGCGAGGCGGTACGCGCGAAGATCAAGTCAGGGTTGACCAAAAATCTCGTCGTGGAGATCCGCGGCGGGACGTATCCGGTGACCGAGACGCTGAGCTTCGGCCCGGAGGATTCCGGCACGGAAAATTTCTCGATCACCTACGCTGCCGCGCCGGGTGAGAAGGTCGTCCTCAACGGCGGGCGGAAAATCGAGGGCTGGAAAAAGGGCACGAACGAGATATGGACAGCCGAGATTCCCGAGGCAAAGGACGGAAAGTGGTATCCCCGCCAGCTCTTCATCAATGGCCGGCGAGCGCTCCGCGCCCGAACGCCGAACCAAGGTTGGTGCACGGGCAACCCAACAAAGCCCATCAAGCAGAATTCGACGGATCAAGAGGTCGTTATCAAGATCAAGATTGCCGGCGGACTTGCCAACTGGCGAAATCCGGAGGATATCGAAATCGTCTCGATCCGTAACAACGAGGGAGGCCGCAAGCGTCTGCAGACTGTCAACAGCGCCGCCCAGACCGTGACGCTTCGCCCGCCACACCAATGGGCCGATAAGGTGTTTTCCAACGACTGGTTCAACGGCTATCCCGACGGCCAATGCTACCTGGAAAACGCACTGGAGTTTCTCGACAGCCCCGGCGAATGGTATCTGGATCGCACAACCGGCGTCCTGTCCTACTGGCCTCGTCAGGGCGAAGACTTGGCCGCGAGCGAAGTCATTCTGCCGGTCGCCCAAACGTCACTCCTTGATGTCAAAGGGACGCAGAAACATTCCGTACGAAATCTGCACTTCCGCGGGCTCCATCTGGAACACATGGACTGGCCGCTGCCTCCGCACGGCTACGGAGGCCTGTTCTGCAACAATGTGCAGTTTCTCCGGAAGGATGCCAAGCCCGGTCACCGTTACATCGACGCGGCCGTGGAGTTCTGCCACGCCCGTTCCTGCAGTTTTCGAGACGGCGGCATCCGTCGTGTCGGCGCCATGGGGCTGGTTCTGCGCGAGGGAACGGCGCACATCACCATCGAAGGCAACGAGATCGCCCATCTTGGCGGCGGCGGCATCGGCGGAGGCTGCTGCAACGTCTGCTTCGACTATCTGGATGCTGCTCCGCCTCCGGAACCGAACGAATACCATGGCTATCGCATAGCTAACAATTACGTGCACCATTGCGGCATGGACTACTTCGGTGCGGTCGGCATCTGTATGTACATTTCGCGGAATACGGTGATTTCCCACAACCTCGTCCACGACATCCCTTACTTTGGGATCTGCTACGCCGCGGACCAAAACCCGAAGCAGCCATTTTCCGGCGACAATATCGTGGAACACAACGATGTGCACCACGCCATGCAAGTCGCGATCGACGGAGGGGCGATGTACCTGACGTTTCGGCACTTGACGGGCCGGGGATGCCTGGTTCGCGGCAATCTGGTCCATGACGTCGAGCGCAGCCCCCACATCCTCGCCGGCCAACTGCCTGCGGGGGGCTTGATCGTGGATGGCCGTCCGTCTCCGACTGGCAAGCGGGAGTATTATTTCGCGAACAACGTCGTCTGGGGGATCAATAATCCCGTCGGTTCCTTCGCCACCGGTTTTCACCGACGACAAGAATCCACCTGGACCGACAACTTGTTCCTGAACGCGAATCCGCCGCAACGGTTCATTGAAATCCGCCAGGGCTACGCCGGGCTCGAGCCGGCATACCGGCAGGCGATCTTGAAGAACAATGCGCCGCGGGTGGACTATCATCCGCTGGGCGAGAACCATCCGTTGGGCGACAGTCCGGGCCGGATCGATGTTTGGAGCGCCGGCCAATTTCACCGCTCGACGGGCGACGGCATCGTCGAGGCTTACCGCCATGAGCGGGCAACCGATCCCACGGCGACCCTCAAGCTGCACAGTCTCGACCCCGGCACAACCTACGATCTGCAGGCGCACGTTGCGTCGTACGACGATCTCAAGGACGCTCCGGGGACGCCGCCCGTCGTGCATCGCTGGGTGGGCCTGGCCTTCAAGGAGGTTCCCGTCAAGGACATCCTCGCGTCTCCGCAAGGAGCGGAAGCCGCCGCGAACTGGACCGGCCGGCAACTCATGGAACAAGGCTTGGCTGTCAAGGCGCAGGCCAATCGGATGATCCTAATCCTCTATCAGCCGAGGAAACTGGAGAAGAAGTGAACGGTGGAGCGTTGGAAGAACATTCCATGAACCAGACAGTTTCCGGGCAAGGAGGGTGATGGCTTGACCGACGACCAGCGAGCGATCTTGCAGAAACTCGCGTGGGAGACGGTGTCGAAGTATCCGTATGCGGGAGTCGTAAAGTAGCCTTTTTCACGAAAGTCGCATCCTGAACAAAACGATAGCCAACATCTTTTCAAAGAAAGCGAAGGTGTAGCGTGCCTCGATCACAAGTCATCGCTGGGATTCTGAGTGTTTGCGGGTTCCTCGCCTGGGCCACGGGCGCCATGGGCGTGGAGTCGAATCGGCCCACCGTCGCGGAAAAGCCGGCCGGCCTGCGGGTGATGTTCAACGGCAACAGTTGGTTCATCTTCGTGCCGTGGGGCGTCGCCGATTTGGTAAAGGCAGCTGAGATCCAAGGGCACAAGGAAATGAAGGCAGCGAAGCCGAACGACTTCAGCCTCATCGAGGCGGGCGAGGTCGACGTCTATGCCCATGGCGTGCATTGGTGGATGGAGGCGCCGTGGGGGAAGGACGGCGTCTTTGCGGAAAAGATCGTTGCAATGGGGCAGAAGGCCAATCCGAACTTTCGGGCCTACTACCATGCCGCCTGGTTGGTCGGCGATGGTCGAGCCAAGGAGATTAAAACGACTTCCGACTATGACAGTTCAAAGCTCGCCGATGTTCAAGCCGCGCTCGATAAGACGCGCAAGCCGGTCGAGGCCATTGTGGACAAACTGAACGAGAAGTTCGGCAAGCGAGTGGTATTTCTGGTGCCGGTCGGCGATGCCACGTTGCAGCTTCGAGCAATGATTCAGGACGGCAAGTACCCCGGCGTGAAGAAGCAATCGGAACTGTGGTCGGATGCGATGCCGCACGCGGGAGCGCATGTCTCGGCCCTGAGCGGCTATTGCCATTTCGCGGCGATCTACCGCACCTCGCCGGTCGGTTTGAAGATCTCCCGGTGGAAGGAGTTGACCGACGAGCAACACTCGATACTGCAAAAGATCGCGTGGGAGACGGTGTCGAAGTATCCGTATGCGGGCGTCGCGAAGTGATGTTTTCGCACAAGCACTACCACAAGAGAGACTTGCGGCCGAGAGCTGCGCTGTCGAGGGGGGGAGCCACAAATGACAAAGGTCCTGTTTCACCTGGCAATTCTGTTGGTACTGT
>JBAXFO010000044.1:0-13091 GCA_037139885.1 Planctomycetota bacterium | reverse complement strand
CGTTCCTGCAGGACGCGCAGGAGCTTGGCCTGGACCTTGGGGGAGATTTCGCTGATTTCGTCCAGGAGAATGGTGCCGCTGTGGGCCAGTTCGAAGCGGCCTTCGCGGCGTTCGGTCGCGCCCGTAAAGGCCCCGCGTTCATGGCCGAAAAATTCGCTTTCGATGAGCCCGGCCGAGATCGCGCCGCAAGGCACCGCCAAGAAGCGGCTCTGGCGGCGCGGCGAGTAATCGTGGAAGAGGCGGGACAAAAACGTCTTGCCCGTGCCCGTTTCGCCGGTGAGAAGCACCGTCACGTCATGCGTGGCCGCCAGGGCGATGCGATCGACCAGCGGCACGAGCGATGGCGTTAACGACAGCACGCGGCGGCTGAGGATGTCTTCGAGCAACTCCCCCTCGGGTCGGCCGAACGACGTGCCCCGACCGGCGTCTTTGATGAGCGATTGCAGCTCTTCGAGTTCCGCGGGCCAGCGCAGCCGACGAAACGCGAACGGTTCGAGGGCGGCCAGGAAACCGTCGTGAGGGCAGGCGTCGAGCAGAGCCGTCGTCGCGGGGATCTTCTGCAGATTGATATCCTGCAGAAGGTGCTTCACTTCGACGAGTTCCGCATGCTGGGCGACCGCGATCAGGAGCAAGCCATCGGAGTCTTGATCGAGATATTCGCGAATGTTCGCAAACGTGGCGGCGAACGGCGCTAAATGGTAACGCGATTGCAGCAGCGCGCTCACGTCGTTCCCGAGGGAACGATCGCCAGCGATCAAAGCGACGCGGCTGCCTACCATGAAAGAGACCTTTGGAAAGCGCTGTCAGCAGCCCGGGGGAACCCTACGGTCCCCTCGTGTTGCGGAAAGTTTACACCTGCACTGCAAACATGGGATAAAGAACGGGGCTTGTCAAGAAATGGCAACAATTGGCCTCCGGGAGCGACGTTCGCCGCGCGGGCCATCGGCTCGGCAAACGCTGCCCCGCACGGCTCATTGACCAGGAGAACGCACGATGCTCGGCCGAGATTATTTCGCGATCGCCTTGGGGTTCGTCCTGATTTTGGGCTCCGACGTTCACGGCCAATCGGCTCCGGTGCGTCCGCGGCCGCCCGCGATCAAGAATCGGGATTGGATTCAGATCCCGTTCGATACCTTCGTCTTGCATGGCTGGGAATCGACCGGCAAGGAGGCGCCCGCCGAAGCGGATCGGACTGCGCTTCTCCAGAAGCTGACGCTCGGCATCGCCGGCCGACCTGCGACCGGGGCGGAGATCGATAAGTTCGTGAAAGCCCGGACCAAACGGGCTTACGAAAAGGAAGTCGACCGCTTGCTCGATCTGCCCGGTTTCGAAGAACGCTTCGCCGCGGTGGCGCAGAAGATTCGCAAAGACGATCCGCGTTCGGCGCGGGAAGCCGCGGCTGCGTGTTGGCGGCGACTCAACGGGCGGTCGCTCGAAAACGCCGCGGCATTGGAATGGCTCGCCTGCGAGTTGATCGATCCCACGCTGGTGAACTGCTGCGAGCTCGATCGCCCGCTGCCGGACTCTTGGGAGGTCAAGCATCTCGTGCGGGCGATCGTCGTGAGCGCGACGTATCGATGCGAACCTTAAATTTGAAAGAATGGGAGCGCTATCCCAGGTTCGCCGCCTCGGGGCTTTCCAGGTCCAATTCGGCGACTGCGGCGCGTTGGGCTTGCTTGCGTTTGCGCATGAGTCCGTACGCGGCCGCTCCCAGCGCGACCAGGGCGAAGGAACTGGGTTCGGGCACGGCGGCGACCTCCAGATTGTCGGCGGCGAAATAGGCGGGGGTGTTCATCCCGTATTTGCCGTTGTCGGACGACGACAGGCCGAAATACAGTTTGCGCGTCTGAGAGCCGAGCGGAGTCAAGTCGACGGTCGCCCAATCGGAGAGGATAAATTTGTCGTCGAAGCGGTAGTCGGCGAGATAGAAGTTGATGTATCCCGTCGTTTGGTCGTTGGCGTCTTTGCCGACGATGGTGAGCAGGAAAAAGTCGGGGTCGGAGCCCGAAACGCCGCCAAACTTTTTAGCGAAGCCGTCGCCATCGCGCATCGACAGGGCCGCGTACGTGGTGTTCGCCACGCGCATGGAGACAGGAGCCTGGTCTGCGGCCAGAGTGATCGAGGCGTCGCCCACGGCGTAAGATGTGGCGATGCCATAAGCGCTGGACTTGTCGCCACCGTTCGGCGTGTACGCGGCATATTGATTGCCGAAGCCGGCGGCGCCGTTGTCGACGACTCGCGAATAGGCCCATCCGGACCAGTATTCGAATCCGTGATCGAAGCCATGGCTGTTGTTGAACGTGGCGCCGCCGCTCGAGAACGAGCCCGCCACCGGCAGGTTCGCTCCGTTCTCGAAATTGCCCGACGCGAACGGCAGATCGTCGAAGGTGACGATGCCTGCCGCGGCATGAGTGGGGGCGAACAGCAGAGCAAGGCCGGCAAAGGCGCTAAGGAAACGATGCATGGATAAAACTCCAACGGTTGGGATTCGAAGGGTATGTTGAGATCGGCCCCGCGCTTGCGGCGCAGGGCTTACGGAAGTTGATCGATGATCTCTTCGCCATCGCGCGTGGCCAGGGCGGTGAGAGTTTGCGGAGACAGTTCGTTCGTCAAAAAGCGGACGGAGCCGTCGACGAAGAGGACGTTCGCTCCGGCGCGATGGCCGCTCGAAATGCCCCACGTGCCGGCGACTCCTTTGCCGGGGCCGCGATTGGAAGCAGGTAGGTTCGAGCCGTCGGGGTAAACGGAGTTGGCGGCGTTGTTGTAGCCGCACAAGGAATTAATCGCATACGCAGCCTGGTTGTAATGGGGTCGTCCATGAATCCAGACGCCGCGGCCGAAATCGATCGTCTCGACGACGTCGATCGTTTGCGAAGTTCCGTCGCGAAAATCGACGATGCGCAGAGCGATCCGTTCCGCGAAGCCGCCATGATCTTGGAGCTGCCCCGACGACGGGGCCGCGCCATAGAGCCGGGCGACGCCGTTGAGGCCGTTGTAATCGCTGACGGCCAGTTCGAGCGTACGATCGGCGAGCGGGGTCGAATGCGGAGCTTTGCGTAATCCATAGGGATGCGGGGCCGCGGGGCATTGAAAGACGCGGACATCGGTCTGCCCGGCGGTGCGGTTGGGCTCCTCATCGATGGCGGCGTCCATCGCCAACTTCTGATAGAGCTGCAGCTGCTCGAGATACGGGAGCAAGGCAGCGAAGACGCCCGGGCGATAGGGGCCCGAGTTCAGGGCGCTGGCGGGGATGTTGGCGGGGGGCGTGCCGTCGGGATAGCCTTTGAGCGATGTTCCCATGGGGAACCGCTTCTTCACTTCGTGGAACGAATGCAGGGCCAGGCCGATCTGCTTGAGATTGTTGGCGCATTGCGCACGCACCGCCGCCGCCCGCGTTTCCTGCACGGCCGGCAGCAATAACGCGATGAGCACGCCAAGGATCGCGATAACGACGAGAAGTTCGATAAGGGTGAAAGCCAAACGGACGTGAGGCCGTCTTGGCGGCGAACGCCAAACGCGCAGAATCATGAAACGCTCCTTTTCGCCGGGACGGGCGAAAAAGCGCCGGGAACAAACGACGGACGGGCAGAACGAACGTACGGATTTTGCGCGAGACTGCCTGCCCGGTCGCCTGGGTCCGAGGCGCCGATACGATGTTCGACAGGCAGGTCTTCTGACTTACGGCTGATAACGAGCCGGCGATGCCTTCCCGCGACGATGAGTCGCAGTGGCGATGAATTCGCAAGCTCTGACCGAATACAGCAGCGGCCCTGTGCCGGATTCTCACCGGCTTCCCTTTTCGTCTCGCCGGCGCGGAATGCGCGGCAAGAGCCCATCGAACTCTGGAAGTTTACCCAAAGGAGCCGCAACGTCAAGTTGCGGTCGATTCTGCTGCGCGTTCGGGTAGGATGTTTCAAGCCCTGGGATGAGGTCGCTGACGAAAAGCGTTTCCCCGGGATTCGGAGCAGCTGTTCCCCAAGGCTTGCCGGAATTCGTCCATGAAAGACCTGATCAAACTTGTCTCGTGGGCTGGCCTCTTCGTCACCTCCGCGGCGCTCGTCATTTGGTCGCTCATCCAGGGACGCACCGCTCAAGCGATGGCGTTCGGCATCGCCGCGATCATCGTGATGATATCCTGGCAGAGATTCTTGCTTTGGGTCTTCGGCATTCGCCAGCGTGTGCGCAGTCATTTGGGAATGGCCCCAAAACACGCCACATTGCTGGAGAAGGAGATCGCCGTCAATCGTCTGACGGATGTCCGTCGGGCCCTTGAGCAATATGGCTCGCTCTCCGGCGCGCGTCATCGTCGCCTGGGCGCGAATCTCAATGCCGGTCTGGCCGAGTTGCAAGCCGGCGACGCCGACATCGCCACTCTTCGTTGGCTGACGATCGAAGTCCAAGAAAACGAGTTCGAGCAATATCCCTCAAATGCGATCTACCTACTCAATCGCGATGGCCAAGCGTTTGTCGCCCATATCAACAATCGCGCCGAACGCCACAATCGACTCGACCTCGAAGACACTCTGGAAGGCGGCGCACGGCAGCGAAGCGGCGGCCTCGACAGCGGTTTCGTTTTGCAGGTGTTGGCGGTCACGGTCGAGGACGCTTCGGAAGTCCTCCGCGATCTGCTGCGCGAAGCCAGCTTGCATTCCGTCTTTCGCGGCCGCATGCTCCACCTCGAACCGCTCGACGCCAACCGCTCCGGTAGCCGCATTCGCATTTCCGATCGCCCCGATATCGATGATGGCCGAATCATTTTGCCCGAAGCCGTGCTTGAAGTGCTGCTGCGCTGCGTCGAATCGCGGACGAAGTATCATGAACTGCTTCAGCAATATGGACACGCGACCAAGACGGGCATTCTCCTGCACGGCCCGCCGGGAACCGGAAAGACGCTCGTCGCCAAATACCTCATCGGCCTCTGCGCGAATTACACCGCCATCGTCCCCATGGGCATGGATGCCGAGACGATTCGCGAAGCGTTTCGGCTGGCGCGTTACCTGCAACCGGCGCTGATCGTTTTCGAAGATGTCGATTTGCTCGCGAATCGCCGTGAGACAAACGCGAACGTGACGGGCCTGCAAGTCTTGATGAACGAAATGGACGGTCTGGCGCCGCAATCGGAAGCGATCGTCATTCTCAGCACGAATCGCCCCGAGGTTCTCGAACCGGCGTTGGCGTCGCGCCCAGGCCGGGTGTCGCAGGCGATCGAGTTTCCGTTGCCCGATGCCCAATTGCGTCGGCGTCTGTTGCGCATCTTCGCGGCCACGGCAGATATTTCCCGCCTCGATCTCGAGCGCTGGGTCGAGCGCACGGGTGGGGCCAGCCCCGCATTTATGGAAGAACTCGTCAAAAAGGCGATCCTGTTCGCAGCGCTTCGTTCGTCCCCCCGAGAGGAAGCGAAATCGCTCGCCTTGACCGATGCCGACTTCGATCGCGCGATCCATGAACTCGTCGTCTTTGGCGGAGCGTTGACCGGCAAGATCCTCGGCTTCGCGAACTCCAATGCCGCAGAGACATTTCGAGCAACGCCGTGAAAAGGACGCGCCGAACTGAACGACACGAGGCTCGGCCCGCCTCCGATTTTTTCCTTGATCGACTTCGCCTATGGATGTCAGAATGATTCGAACGTCCCGCCCAGACAGTGCATCCCCTTGACGTCATCGATTTTCGTCAAAGGAACGTTTTCATGAAACGCGTGCTCTCCCTGCTTGCGCTATTGTCTTTTGTTGCGGCATGTCCGCACACAGCCGAGGCGGATGAGTCCCCCCTTTCTCTTGTGCATCTTCGCTCCTTCCCGCGAACGCTCCCAAACCTGGAATCGCGCCCATCGCGTCTGAAAGCCGTCCCTTTCGCAGGCTGTCTTATTCGCCTCATCGACAGGTCTTAATATCAACGAGAATAAGCACTTCCGAATGAAGAGCCCGGCGTGGGCTGCCGATATCTTCCTTGGCGACGATCGCGGGACGTTTCCCGCTCCCGCGATCGTCGTTGACGGACATTATCACTCCTGCGGAGACCCCGATGACCAGCGAGGAAATGCTGCTGAACACCTCCTCCGAGACCGAGAATCTCCGCCAACAACTGATGCGCGCCCAACGCTTGAGCAGTGTCGGCACCCTTGCCTCCAGCGTGGCTCACGAATTCAATAACATCTTGACCACCATCATCAATTACTCAAAGCTGGGCCTCAAACCCAACGCCACCGACGCCTCCAAACTTCAAGCCCTCGAAAAAATCCACAAGGCCAGCCAACGCGCCGCGACCATCGTCGGCAGCATGCTCGGCTTCGCCCGCAACCACGCCACGACCCGCGAAGTCACCGATCTCGTCGACCTGATCGAAGATGTCCTCACGCTGTGCGACAAGGATCTTTCGAAGCACCAGGTGCACGTCGAAAAACGCTTCAGCGGCCGACCGAAGGCCTCCGTCGTGCGCGGCCAGATCGAACAGATCCTCCTCAACCTCATCATCAACGCTCGCCAGGCGATGCCCCGCGGCGGCCGGCTGACGATCGACATCCGCGAAAACCCCGCCACCGACATGGCCGAGATCCACATCTGCGACACCGGCGTCGGCATTCCCCCGGATCAGCTCCGCATGATCTTCGATCCCTTCTTCACCACCAAAGACCCCGACGACCAAGGCCACGGCGGCAATGGCCTGGGCCTCAGCGTCTGCCGGCAGATCATCGAACAGCATCAAGGCCGCATCCGCGTCGAAAGCGTCGTCGGCAAGGGCTCGCGGTTTACCGTGAAGCTGCCGCTCAAATTGGCGGAATGACGGCGTTCTCCCCAGCGATTTTGGTTGTCCACAGGTGCGGCAGCGGAGCGCGGACGACATCCCATATCCCAATGGCGTGCTGTCCGCGCTCCGCTGCTGCGCCCGCTGCTAACCAATTCCTACACCCTTACACGTCTTTCGCATTGATCCGATCGATCAGCAAGCGAAGCTTCCCAAGTTTATGCCGATCGAAGCGAAACTTCAGGCGCGGCATTTCGGCGAGGTGTTGGTCGTTCGATTCTTCGGGCAGGGCGGGCATTTGCTCGAAGGTGCCGGTCTTGAGGATGTCGGCGAAATCGGTGCGGATGCTTTCGAGTTTCTCGTCTGAGAGCTTTTCGTGGAGGCGGAAGACGAGATCGTTGCGCACATAACGCATGCTGTGAAAGACGCGGTAGAAACCGAGGATTTCGGCGAGAGCCTCGTCGACGGACGTGGTCACTTTGAAGAGACTGAGGTCGAACTCGCTGATGAGGCGGCGCGAGAGAAGGACCTGTTTGCAGAAGGTGAGGAAGTGCTGCCAGTAATCGTTGCCGGGGACATCGACCATGACGACGGGGAAGAGATGGCTCTTGCCGGTCTGGATGAGGGTGAGCACTTCGAAGCCTTCGTCGAGCGTGCCGAAGCCGCCGGGGAAGAGGACGACGGCATCCGACTCTTTCACAAACAAGAGCTTGCGCGTGAAGAAGTATTTGAGGTGCATCAGCTTCGGGTCGCCGCTGATGACGCTGTTGGCGGATTGCTCGAAGGGGAGGAGGATGTTGAGGCCGATGGAGGCGTCGCGGCCGGCGCCGAAATGGCCGGCTTCCATGATGCCGCCGCCGCCGCCGGTGATCGTCATCCATTTCGACTCGGCCAGGCGCTTGCTTAAATCGATGGCTTGCAGACACGAGGGATCGTCTTGCGGCAAACGGGCCGAACCGAACACCGTCGCCTTGCGCCGGCCACGCAGGGGCTGAAAGACTTTGAGGCAATAACGCAACTCGCGCAGCGCGGTGGCGAGCATCTTGACGTCGCCGCGATTGGCGTGATCGCGCAGGAGTTTGTCGGCCGTCTCCTTGATCTGCTGGACGTAAAGATCGAGCCCTTCCGGTCGTAAATCTTCGTCGAGATGACGAGGATCGTGTTCGTGGATGTTTTCGAACGAATTCCGGGTCGGCATGTCGAGAGTCCGTGAAAAAGGGAGAGGTCGACGATATTCAAGGATAGTCAGTAAACCGAAGCGGGGAAAGGCGTCAGGCGCCGTGCGTCGGTTCGCGCTTGAGCATCTGCCCATGGGAACCGGAGCCGACGAACGCTCCGCCCTTCACTTGCACTTTGCCGCGCACGCTGACGACTTCGGTCCGCCCCACGATCGGCCAACCTTCGAAGGCGCTGTAGTCGACGTTCATGAGTTGCGTTTTCGCGGAGATCGTGCCGCGATATTTGGGATCGAAGACGACAAGGTCGGCATCGGCGCCCGGTTGAATCGCGCCCTTGCGGGGGAATAGGCCGAAGAGTTTGGCTGCGTTCGTCGAGGCGACGGCGACGAACTTATTCAGATCGATCCGGCCCGTCGCGACGCCGTGCGTGTAGAGCAGATGCACGCGATTTTCGACGCTGGGGATGCCGTTGGGAATGCGCGTGAAATCCTGACGGCCCATCTCTTTTTGGACGTGGAAATCGAACGGAGCATGATCGGTGGCGACGGTGTCGATATGCCCGGCCACGAGCCCGTTCCATAACGCCTGCTGGTGCTGCAACTCGCGCAGCGGCGGCGACATCACATACTTGGCCCCCTCGAAGTTCGGCTTCTCCGCATACGTTCGGTCGAGCACGAGATAGGGCGCCACCGTCTCGACCCACATCGACACGCCGCGCGCCCGGGCTTGTCGTGCGGCCGTCAGGGCGTCGTCGCACGACGTATGCACGACATAAACATGCGCGCCCGTCAGCTCTGCGAACGTCGCCAGATGATGAACGCCTTCCGCTTCGACGCGCACGGGCCGCGACGGTTCATGCCATTCGGGCCCGGTCTTGCCCTCGGCTAAGAGTCGCTTCTGAAGCTGCGCCACCATTTCGGCGTTCTCGCAGTGAGCGGTGACGATGACGCCCAGCTTGCGAGCGAGCTCGAGCGTTTTGAAGAGTTCCGCGTCGTCGATTCCGAACGCGCCTTGATAGGCCAGGAAGATTTTGAACGACGCTGTGCCGTCTTTGACGATCTGCCGCAAGACGTCGGCCGTGTTTGAATCGAAACGGGTCACGCCCATGTGAAACGCGTAATCGCAAGCCGACCGCCCCGCCGCCTGTTGCTTCCAAAATTCGTACGCTTGCAACGGATCGTCGGCCCGGCTGGGGCAGACCATTTCGATCAGCGTCGTCGTGCCGCCGACGAGCGCGGCCCGGCTGGCGGTGTCGTAGGTATCTTTCGCAAACGTCCCCATGAAGGGGAGATAAATATGCACATGCGGATCGATGAAGCCCGGAAAGACAAAGCAGCCCGCGGCGTCGATCACCTCGGCCCCCGGCGGCGTCGGCAGATTCGCGCCGATGGTGGTGATCGTTTCGCCTTCGCACCAGACATCCGCGCGAGCGCGGCCGTCGGCTGTCACAATCTCGCCATTCTTGACCAGCAGCGCCATCGTCGTCCTCGTTCACAGACCGAGCCCGGGAGATTCGGAACGCCTGATCCCGGGCCTTGTCCTGCATAGACTATTCTCACCTCTCCCCCATCTTATAACGAGCCCGCTGATGGAAAATCGCGATATCGTCGAACTGCGCGAAGATATTTCCGACTCCCCTTATACCAGTCACGACATGGCCCCCGTCCCCGCGAGCGGCCGACGCTGGGGAGCCCGCGATCTCGCCGTCCTCTGGATCAGCATGTCCGCCTGCGTGCCCACGTACATGCTCGCCTCGGGCCTCATCGATCTCGGCATGAACTGGTGGCAAGCCGTCCTGACGATCTTCGCCGGCAATTGCATCGTCCTCGTTCCCATGGCTCTCAACGCCCACGCCGGCACGCGTTATGGCATTCCCTTTCCCGTTTATTGCCGGGCGTCGTTCGGCATCCTCGGGGCGAACGTGCCGGCGCTCATGCGCGCCCTCGTCGCGTGCGGTTGGTTCGGCATCCAAACGTGGATCGGCGGCGAATGTCTGCATACGCTCATCGCCGCCTGGATCCCCGAATGGCGCAACGCTCCGAAGATCGAAGGTCTCGGCATCTCCGCTTCGCAGCTCGGTTGCTTCCTCGTTTTTTGGCTCATCAACATCATCGTCGTCTGGCGGGGCATTCAAACGATTCGCGTGCTGCTCAACGTCAAAGCCCCGCTGCTCATCGTTCTGGGGTTACTGCTGTTGGCGTGGGCGTATGTGCAAGCCGATGGTTTCGGCCCCATGCTCACACAGCCCTCGCAATTCGCCGAAGGCCAACCCAAAGCCGGGTTGTTCTGGAAGTTCTTCTTCCCCGCCCTCACCGCGAACGTCAGCTTCTGGGCCACGCTTTCGCTCAACATCCCCGACTTCAGCCGTTACGCCCGCACGCAGCGCGACCAGATCCTCGGCCAAACGCTCGGCCTGCCGACGACCATGGCGCTTTACTCGTTCATCGGCGTCGCCGTCACCTCGGCCACGTTCGTGATCTACAGGGAAACCATCTGGGATCCGGTGAAACTCCTGATGCGCTTCGAGAACCGCTTCGTCCTTGCTGTCGCCATGCTTTCGCTTGCCCTGGCGACGCTGGCGACGAATCTGGCCGCCAATGTCGTCGGCCCCGCCAACGACTTCGCTCATCTGCATCCCAAGTGGATCTCGTTCCGCATCGGCGGCTTGATCACCGGGCTGCTCGGCATCGCGATCCAACCCTGGCGTCTGCTCGAAAACGCCTCGGTGTATATCGATAAATGGCTGATCGGTTACTCGCTGCTGCTCGGGGCCTGCGGCGGCGTTCTCATCGCCGATTACTGGTTCCTCCGCCGCGGGCAACTCGACCTTGCGGGACTTTATCGACGAAACGGGCCGTACTGGTATGTCGGCGGTTTCAATCCCGCCGCCCTCATCGCGTTAATCGCCGGCATTGTCGTGTGCCTGCCTGGCTTCCTGACGACGCTGGGCTGGATCGAAGGCAGCGAGTTCTGGTCGCAGATTTACGTCTACGCGTGGTTCGTGAGCTTCGGCGTTTCGTTTGTCGTGTACGTCGTCTTGATGAAGTTGATGGCGAGGAAGTGAGAACGGCTTGTCGGCTTCGTTCGCGGCTCTCCGCAGGAGAGCGCTGACGTGACGCACGACCGGAACGTGCGTCGAGTCAGCGCTCTCCTGCGGAGAGCCGCGAAGTCATTCCCCCACCTCGACGACCGCCTTGATCACGCCCGTTTCCGGCTTCGTGTAGGAGGGGAAGACGTCGATCAAATCGTCGAAACTCGTGCGATGCGTGATCCAGGGAGTGGTGTTGATGACGCCGTCTTCGATCAACTGGATGATGCGGGTGAAGTCGCCCGCGACGGCGTTGCGCGAACAGAGCAGCGTCCCCTCCGCCTTGTGAAAGACGACGTGCTTGAACGCGACTTCGCCGGGAGCGATGCCGACGAAAATGAGCCGGCCCGCCTGGGCGATCATGCCGAACGACGCTTGCATCGACGCGGCGTTGCCGGTGGCGTCGATCACCACATCGGGAAGATGGCCGTCGGTCATGTCCCGTAGTTCGGCTTCGAGGCGCTCAGACGGCTTGAGCGTATGCTTCACGCCCATCACGGTGCGGCAGAATTCGAGCCGGGCGTCGTTGACGTCGAGAATGATGATCTTCGCGCCGGTGAGCTTCACGAATTCCAGCGTCGCCAGGCCAATCGGCCCGGCGCCGATGATCAGGCACGATTCGTCTTTTTGAATGTTCGCCCGGTTCACCGCATGGCAACCGATCGCCAGGGTTTCGACGAGAGCGAGTTGTTCGAACGCCAGCGATTTCGACACGTGCAGCTTACGGGCCGGGAGAGCGAAATAAGGCCGCAGCCCGCCATCGCGATGCACGCCGAGCACTTGCAGCTTGTCGCAACAATTCGTGTGCCCACGCTGGCAGGCGTAACAGTTCTGGCAGTTCATGTACGGTTCGACGGAACAGCGATCGCCCGGGCGGACGTTCGTGACATCGCTTGCGACCTCGACGACTTCGATGCCGAGTTCGTGCCCCGGAATGCGTGGATAGCTGAAAAGGGGCATCTTGCCGAGATAACCCGAGATATCGGTCCCGCAAATGCCGACGCGATGCACCCGCACCACGGCTTCGCCCGGCCCCGGTTTCGGCCCATCGGGCACGGTGATCCGTTTCCACATCTTCGGCGCATCCAACGCAAGAGCCTTCATCGCAATCTCCAAAATCCCGTAAGGTGGGTTGAGCGGGACGCGAAGCCCACCAAAAGCCGGGGAAATCCACGCCTGTTACTTGAACGCCTCAAACTCTTTCCCGAGGAGCGCCGCCGCGATCTTCATTTTCAAGATCTCATCGGTCCCTTCATAGATACGGCAAACGCGGACATCTTGCAGATGCCTGCCCGGACGATAAAGCGTCGACCAGCCGCGCCCGCCGAAAACCTGCACGGCTCGGTCGGCCGCATCCCAGGCGGCGTTCGATGCATAAAGCTTCGCCTGGGCCGCCGACAAATCCGCCTTGGCTTTCAAGCCATTGTCGTGGGGGGCCGCGGCGCTCGCGTCCTTGGCGGCGGCGGCTTGATAAACCAGGGCGTCGCTCGCCAGACGGTGCATCTCGATGGCGGCGAGGTGCTCTTGCACGAGTTGATGTTTGCCGATCGGTTTACCGTGCTGTTCGCGTTCCTTGGCGTAGCGCAACGCCTCGATCAAGCAATCTTCGATTACGCCCAAACAACCGGCGGCGACACTGAGCCGACCGCTGACGAGCGTCCCCATGGCGATGCGAAACCCTTCGCCCTCGGCCCCCAAAAGGGTGTCTTTGGGCGTCGCGAAATCGACGAGTTCGAACATGCCCGTGTTGGCGGTCGGCATGCCCATCTTGGCGACGAGGTCTTCGCGATGGCAACCGGGTTGGTCGGCATCGATGATGAACGCGCTGACCCGGCCCCCCGCTTCGCGCGGCTGGTTCTTCGGGTAGGCGAACGTCACGATCGTGTGGGCGATGCCGGCGTTGGAAATCAGATATTTGACGCCGTTGAGAATGTACGCGTCGCCCTTCTCTTCGTAGGTCGTCGTCATTTCGAGCGGATTGCTGCCGGCGTCCGGCTCCGTGAGACCGAAAGCCCCGATCTTCTCGCCCCGGCACATCGGCGGCAGAAATTTGCGTTTCTGTTCCTCGGTTCCCCAGGTGAGAA
>JBAXFO010000043.1:0-13124 GCA_037139885.1 Planctomycetota bacterium | reverse complement strand
TGGCGGAGCTGAGTACGACTCGTATCCCGAATCGTTTCCGCGGCAGCCGATCGCCCTGCTGACCGAAGTTTCATCGGAGGTTAAGAAGGCAATCAAGGCATGGGGCACGGACGGATTCGCACCGACGGGTTTTGAAAAAACGATTCATTACTCAAAGCTCGTCGACTTTTTCGGCCACGGCATTTATTTGATGCGATGCATGTTTCATCATCAATTTGGCGGGCAGGCGCTTACAGAGACTTGGGACGATGAAACGTTCCTGTGCCCCAATGAAAAATGCACTGGCGGAATCGTGAGCAAGGCGATGGGTAGAAGACACTCGATGAGATTTTTGGCCGGGATCTTGAACGATCCGCCCCATGGGCTGCCGATGATTGAACCCTTGAATGATGAGACGGCAGCAGATTGGAACTATAGCATTAGCGTTCAGTTCCACATGTGCAACGCATGCCACGCGATCACCGCAGTGAATCGGTGTACTTAGTCCTGGCATCTGAAAGCAACGAAATATCGCGACGCGCGACTGAACGATGATTTGAGCTGATTACGATTGGATGTAATGTCATGGCGTTCCTCAGCGACGACCTGCGAAAGAAGATCGAAGCGTACATCCCTCGCTATCCGAGCAAGCAGGCGGTGACGTTGCCCGCGCTGCATCTCGTGCACGATGAGCTGCGCTGCGTGCCGCGCGAGGCGATTCGCGAGATCGCGGCGATGCTCGATTTGGCGCCGTCGCAGATTCACGACACGATGACCTTCTACCAGTTCTTCCGTGAGGAGAACGCCCCGCTCGGCAAGAAGCGGCTGTGGGTTTGCCGGAGTCTCGCATGCCAGCTTCGCGGCGGCGAAGAGTTGCTCAACACGTTGTGCGACAAGCTACACGTGAAGCCCGGCGGCATGACGGCGGACGGCAAGATCACCCTCGAATTCGCCGAATGTTTGGGCGCTTGCGAGGGAGCCCCGGCCGTGATGATCGACGACGAACACGTTCACGATGTGACGCCGGAGAAGGTGGATGGGCTCATTGCCCAGCTGCAATAATGCGGGGATACCTGAGGAGGGTTGACCATGCAGCTTGAAGACTATTTCGATTTTGAGACTTGTGAAACGAAATTCGGTCCGGTGGAACGGATCCGGATCAAGGATCATCGCATCTCGATCGAATATGTGATTGAAGCGTATTTGAACGGCGCTTCGGCAGACGCCATTGTGCGCGAGCACTATCCGACATTGAACCTGGAAAAAGTGTTTGCGACGCTGACCTACTATTTGCACAATCGGCAGCGCGTTGACGAGTACATTCGCCGAAGCGAGGAGATCGGAGAAAAATACTACCAGGAATGGGCGGCACAGGAACCATCGCCCGTCCTCAAGCGTTTGCGCGAACTGAAGGCGCGGCAACAGGAAATATCGCCGACGTGAGGGATTCGCGTGGCTACGATCTGTTTTCTCATGGATCGCGATACGAATCACGATGTCGTTCGCGGATTGAGGCAACGAGAACCTGCGATCGATATCGTGTGCGTAGGCGATGAGGATGCGCCGCACGAGCGTTCGACGGACCCGGAACTCTTGGAGTTTGCCTGGCGCGAAAAGCGGGTCTTTGTCACCCGCGACAAGCGAACCATGCCGCGGCACCTGACGCATCGGTTTCAAGCCGGCGGGCACACGATGGGTGTCATTCTCCTTCGGGAAGGATGGCCCGTCGGGCGCTTCGTCGAGGAGTTGTTGTTGATCTGGTCTGCGATGAGTTCCGATGAGTGGTTGGATTTAACGGTCTTTCTTCCGAACTAGTGAGCATGCCGCCGATGCCCGATTTCGAACCCGTCCTCCTGCGTCGAACATCGAAGAAGGCCGATCCCTTCCTGGAGGCGTATCGCGCCGATGGCGGGTATCGCGCTCTCACGAAGGCCCTCAACGAAATGACGTCGGCCCAGGTGGTCGATGCCGTGAAGGCGTCGGGGCTGCGCGGCCGCGGCGGTGCGGGTTTCCCCTGTGGCCTCAAATGGACGTTTCTGCCCAAGGATCATCCGGGGCCGATTTATCTGTGCATCAACGCCGACGAATCGGAGCCGTGCACGTTCAACAATAAGATCCTGATGGAAAACGATCCGCATCAGGTGCTCGAAGGCATCTTGCTCGCGTGTTATGCGGTGAAGGCGACCGTCGCGTATTTTTACATCCGCTATGAATACGGCAAAGCATACCGCAATCTGCAAAAAGCCATCGACGAACTGTACGCCAACAATCTCGCCGGCAAGGGGATTCTCGGTAAAGACTTCAACTGCGATATCTTTCTGCATCGCGGGGCGGCGGCGTACATCTGCGGCGAAGAGACCGGGCTGATCGAAAGCCTCGAAGGCAAGCGCGGTTGGCCTCGCATCAAGCCGCCGTTCCCAGCCATCGAAGGGGCGTTTCGCAAGCCGACGATCGTCAACAACGTCGAAACGCTGGCGTGCGTGACGCACATCATCGATCGCGGCGTCGATTGGTTCAAGTCGATCGGCATCGCTCCGGACCCGAAGAATCCGCGCGACGCCGGCAGCTATGGGCCGAAGCTGTATTGCATCAGCGGGCATGTGAACACGCCCTGCTGCGTTGAGTTGCCGCTCGGCGTCACGGTTCGCGAGCTGGTCGACAAATATGGCGGCGGCGTCTGGAAGGGGCGGAAGGCGAAGGGTTGCATCCCCGGCGGCAACAGCATGGGGATCATGACGGAAGCCGAGTTCGATACGCCGCTCGATTTCAACGGTCCCGGCCGTGTCGGCTGCCTCGGCCTGGGCACGGCCGCGGTGACGATTTTCGACGATCAAACCAGCATCGTCGATGTGCTGTTCAATATCGCTCGTTTCTTCGCCCACGAATCGTGCGGCCAATGCACGCCGTGCCGCGAGGGGACGGGCTGGATGGAAAAGATTCTCGACCGCATGCGTCGCGGGCAAGGCCGGCTGGAAGATTTGAAGATTCTGGACGATGTCGCGAAATCGATCGGCATCATGCCGGGAACGACGATTTGCGGCCTCGCCGACGGAGCGGGTTGGCCGATCAAAAACGCGATCCAGAAGTTCCGCCCCGAACTGGAGTCGTACATCAAGAAGGGCGAGAGGAGCACGGCCGCGTCTCTGCAATTGGTGTCGGCGCACTGAGCGCCTCACCCCAGAGTTTGAACGAAACGACAAGCCCGAGGACGGCGCCCCGTGGGCAGGCTTTGATGAATGCTAAGGGAATTCCGAACCAGCCAGGGATTCCCACGGGCCGCCTTCCGTGGGCTTGTTGGAGTGATTCGATGCGAACGACGACGATGTTTCTGATGCTGGCGATCGTTGCGGCCGGTTGTGGCCGAAGCCCTGCTCCGCCCGCTGTTGCCGATGTTAAACCCGTCGTGAAAGCGAATGTTCCGGCAATCGTGCCCGAAAAGAAACCCGCTCCGGCAGGAGGCGGCGGCTTGATCGCCAACGTCAAACGCAAGGTCGAGACGGCGGAGCTTCGAAACGCTCTGAAACAGATCGGCCTGGCGTATACGATGTTTTACGAGGAACGGCGGCGGGCTCCGAACGATCTCAAAGAACTGGCGCCGTTTTACGAGAACAACTCGAAACTCAGCGGCTACATCACCGAGGGCGACATCGCCGTCGCGTTCAAGATCAAGGGAAGCGGCCAGGGGCTTGCGAACGTGCCGCTGGCGTACGAACCGAATCCGGATCTCTCGGGACAGCGCCTGGTGGCGACGTATGGCGGGGCGGTCGAGTTGATGCCCGAAGCGGAATTTCAGGAAATGAAGTCACGTAAGTAAGACGTCAGCGTGCGTGGTGGACGCATTGCGGTTTCAAGCTAGGACGACATTATGGCAGTCGTAATCATCAACGAGAAGCCGGTCGATATCGGCAATGAGAAGCTGAATCTCATCCAGGCCGCCAAGAAGGCGGGGGTCGAGATTCCGCATTATTGCTGGCATCCGTCGCTGAGCGTCGTGGCCAGTTGCCGGATGTGTCTGGTCGAAGTCGGCGAGATGAAAGACGGCAAGCCGGTGATGCAGCCGCGCGTCGTGCCGGCGTGCCAGACGCCCGCAAAAGACGGCACGGTCATGAACACCAACAGCGAGAAAGCCAAATTCTCGCAAGAACGCACGCTCGAATCGCTGCTGCTCAACCATCCGCTCGACTGCCCGGTATGCGACAAGGCCGGCGAGTGCATGCTGCAAGACTTCACCTTCCGTTACGGCAAAGCCACGACGCGGATGGTCGACGAAAAGAACACGCCGCCGAACAAGGACTACATCGGCGAAAACATTACGCTTTTCACCGATCGCTGCATCATGTGCTCGCGCTGTGTCCGCTTCACGCGCGAAATCTCGGGCACGGCCGAGCTGCAGATCGTGAGCCGGGGGCATCATTCCGAGATCGACATTTTCCCCGGCGAGCCGGTCAACAACAAGCTCGCGGGCAATGTCGTCGATCTCTGCCCGGTCGGCGCTCTGTGCAGCAAGGACTTTCTCTACAAGCAGCGCGTCTGGTTTCTCAAATCGCAGAAATCGGTCTGCGCCGGGTGCAGCACGGGGTGCAGCATCGTCGTCGACCACAATAAGGACAATATCTACCGCCTCCGCCCGCGCGAGAATCCGCTCGCCCAGGGCGATTTCATGTGCGATGAAGGCCGGTTCGATTATGCGTATGTGAACGATAAGAAGCGCATCGATCGGCCGTCGATGACGAAAGACGGCAAGCAGGCGTTCGCGGCCTGGGAGCAAATCCTCCCCGCTCTGCGCAGCGACATCAAGAAGGAAGCCAAGGGGGGTGCGATCGGAGCCGTGCTGTCGCCGTTCCTCACGGTCGAAGAGGCGTATCTGCTCGCCAAGATGTTCAAGGATCTGGCCCCCAAGTCGAAGCTGTACCTGGGAAATGTCCCTGTGGTCGGCCAAGACGATCTTTATCCGCAGGATCGCAACGGCAAACCGACGCTGCCGACCAAGTTCACGATCCGGGCCGAGAAATGCCCGAACCGCCGGGGCGTCGAAGAAGTGCTGCAGAAGTTTCAGGGCGATGTGTTGAGCTTCGACCAGGCCGCTCGCGCCGCGGAGGCGGGGCAGTTCCAACTTCTCTACATCACCGGCGGCCAATCGCCCCGGCTCGGCTTCTGGGCGAACGACGGCCAGATCGCCGCCTTCTCGAAAGTGCCCAAGCTCGTCGTCCAGGATTTGTTCCCCTCGAAATTGACGGAAGCGGCGACGTATGTGCTGCCGGCAGCGACATTCGCGGAGAAGGACGGCACCTTCGTCAATCATGCGAACCTGGCCCAGGCGATCCGCTGGGCGGTGCGGCCGGGAACGATCGGCCGAACCGATGGCCAGATCTTCCTCGATTTGCTCGAACGCCGCGGCTTGCTCCACGCCGAGACGATTCGCAAGGAACTGGCGTCCGAGATTCCGTATTTCAAACCCCTGGAGAAGGATCTCGGCGACTATGGGATTCGCTTGAAGTAAGGAACGTTTGGCGCCTCATGCGTGGCCGCAGAGTTTGAGGAAAACGATGCACGAATTCAATATTTGGTACGCACTGCTGACGATCCTCGTCGTCTTCGGGGCCTTGCAGGGGATCTGCGGGTTTCTCGTTTATGTCGAGCGCAAGGTTTGCGCGTACATGCAAGATCGCATCGGCCCCAATCGCGTCGGGCCCTGGGGGCTGCTTCAGGTCCTCGCCGACGGCATGAAGTTCCTCTTCAAGGAAGACATCGTCCCGTCGCATGTCGACAAGTTTCTGTTCATCCTCGCCCCGTGCATCGCGATCACGACAGCCATGCTGTCGTTCGCCGTGGTGCCGTTCGGGGCGACCGATCCGCGTGATGTGGCCGCTTATAAAGACGGCTATCAATTCATCGTCGCCCCGAATGTCGACATCGGCATTCTGTTCATCTTCGCGGTTTCCAGCCTCGCGGTGTATGGCATCATTCTCGGCGGTTGGTCGGCGAACAGCAAATATTCCATGCTCGGCGGCTTGCGTTCGAGCGCCCAGATCATCAGCTACGAAATCCCCCTGGGGCTCTCGATTCTCGGCGTGGTGCTCATGACGCATTCGCTGAGCCTGGAAGACATCATCTGGGGCCAGGTGCCGCATAATGGCCGGCCGGGAATGTGGAACATCTTCTATCAGCCTCTGGCGTTTCTCATCTTCATGACCAGCGCCTTCGCGGAGTGCAACCGGTTGCCGTTCGACTTGCCCGAATGCGAGCAGGAGCTCGTGGGCGGCTACCACACCGAATACAACGCCATGAAGCTGGCCCTGTTTTTCATCGGCGAATATTGCCACATGATCACCACGAGCTTCTTGATGGTGATCCTGTTCTTCGGCGGCTGGCATATCCCTTATCTCGTGACGGGCGATTCGTTCTGGATCTTGAAGCTGATCGGGTTCGCCTTCAAGGTCACGATCATGATCCTCTTCTACATGGCCATTCGCTGGACCATTCCGCGTTTTCGGTTCGACCAGCTCATGGGGCTGGCCTGGAAGGTGCTCATTCCGTTGTCGCTGGTCAACCTGGTGATGGTGATGGTGACGCTCGAGTTTGGCTGGTCGCCGTGGGTGATGTTTCCGGCGTCGTTTGTCGTGCTCTTGGGAGCGGCGATGTTCGCGAGCGGCGGCAATGTCGGGGCGCCGAAACGCGTCATGGTGCAGCGGCCCGTTTAGTTGCGGATTCAACCGTCGTGGGAAGGATTGACACATGCCGATCGCTGAAACGCAAGTTCGCTGGGTGAAACCGCCCAAGATGACGTTGGCGGACAAGCTCTATCTGCCCGCCATCGTCTCGGGATTGGGGACGACGCTGCGCCACGCGTTCAGCAAGAACGTGACGCAGCAGTTCCCCGAAGAACGGCCGACGCTGCCGCCGAACTATCGCGGCGTGCACCGGCTCAATCGCGACGAGGAAGGCCGCGTCAAGTGCGTCGCCTGCTATATGTGCTCGACGGCTTGCCCGGCGCGGTGCATCGATATCGTGGCCGCGCCGTCGCCCTGGGCCGATCGCGAGAAGTATCCAGAGATTTTCGTCATCGATGAGCTGCGCTGCATCTATTGCGGCATGTGCGAACAGGCATGCCCGTGCGATGCGATCGAGCTGACGTCGATGTTCGACCTCACCGGCCTGAGCCGGGAGGAGATGATGTTCGATAAGGAAAAGCTCTTGAGCGTGTTCGATCAGACGGTCGCCGCGGGAACCGATCCGGTGCGGACGACGTCGAGCAAGCTGGGCGTGGCGGCGGAACCGAAGATGTGACGTTGTCGGCGGCGTTTGGAAGGGTCGGCCAGGGTTTCCAGGAAGCATTCCATGTTCGCATTGTTCGGTCAAACAAGTCGCTTCGCGCTCGACACGTTCTTGCAAGAGAACTGGCGGATCGTGCTGCCGCTCGCGCTGGGGTTTGTCGGGATTTATCTCCTGCTGCCGCGAGTGACGAAGGGCAAGCCGATTCTCGCTGGCGGACTGGCGGGGTTGGGGCTGGTTCTCGCGGCGGCGTGGTGGACGCGCTACGAAGCGATCTGGATCGAGCAGGTTCTCTTCTACATTTTCGCCGGGCTGGCGGTTTTGGGGGCGGGACTAATGCTCGCGCAGCACAATCCGGTGAACGCCGCCCTCGCGTTCGCCCTGGTGGTGCTCAGTTCGTGCGGGCTCTTTCTGCTGCTGGCGGCTCCGTTCTTGATGGCGGCGACCATCATCATCTACGCGGGGGCGATCGTCGTCACGTTTCTGTTTGTCATCATGCTCGCCCAGCAAGCGGGACGCTCGAGCGCGGATACGCGCAGCCGGGAGCCGTTTCTCGGCGCCATGGCGGGGTTCATTTTGCTCGGCACGCTGGTCGTCATTCTGACACGCGGCTATTCGACAACCGCCATGGACGACACCCTTGGCAAGCTCGATCAACTGACCAAGGCGGAGACGAAAGAGGACGTCAACGGTTTGCTCGGCGAACCCTCGAAGGATTTGGCGAAGCCGCAAGCTTTGCCGTTCGTCGCCGACATTCGCAAGAGCTTCCCGACGCTCAAGCCCAGCAAAGACGGCATCAAGGACGTGCCCGCCGTTTTCGCTCCGGACGATCTCGAAGGCGCCTGGTTCCGGCAGGATGTCGGCAGCGTGAAGAAGGCGGCGGCGGTGATGCTCGAGCATGGCCAGGCGTCGCGCGGCATGAAGGGGAGCTTGCTGGCCCAGCGCGGCACGGAGTCAGCCCTCGCGCGGAAGCCGCTGCCGGCCCAAAATGTCGCCGCTCTTGGCCGGACGTTGTTCACTGACTTTCTCATTCCCGTGGAAATGGCGGGCGTTCTGCTCCTGGTCGCGACCATCGGTGCGATCGTGATTGCCAGCCGCCGCACGGAGGGCTTGCGATGAGTCCGCAAACGCTCGAAAGTTATTTGCTGGTCGGAGCCTTGCTGTTCGTGCTCGGCTTGATCGGCTTCATTTCGCGGCGCAACATGATCCTCATGTTTCTCTCCGCGGAAACGATGCTGCAAGGCGTGGCCATCAACCTGACCGCGTTCGCCCGCTTTCACGGCAACCTCGCCGGGCAAGTCTTCACGATGTTCATCCTGACCGTGGCGGCCTGCGAGGCGGCGGTCGCGTTGGCGATGATCGTGATGCTTTACAAGAGCCGCGGCTCGCTCGATGTCAGCGTCTGGCAGAATCTTCGCGAGCCGGACCAGGACCCGATCGTCGACGAAGACAAGCTGCCGCCCGCGCCCAAGGCCGAGCCGATGCCCCGGCTCGCCCCCGCCGGTCCCGAACCTACCAAGAAGAAGCCGCACGAGATGTCTCATGTTTGAAATGACGAACCTTCTTTGGTTGATTCCGTTCCTGCCCTTCCTGGGAGCGGCGACGATCGCGCTGTTCGGCAAGTCGTTCTTGCGCGGGCAGAGCCATTGGCCGTGCATTCTGGGCGCGGTCGGCGCCTGCGTGCTGTCGATCCTCACGTTCATCAGCGTCGGCGGCCATCACGACGCCCAAATTCTCGATACCTACATTTGGTTTCAAGGGGGCAGCGTCGATGTCGATTTCTCTCTACGGGCCGATGGCCTGTCGGCGGTCATGCTCGTCACCGTCACCTTCATCGGCAGCCTGATCGCGATTTACGCGTCGGGTTACATGCAGGGCGATCCAGGGTATCCGCGCTTCTTCGCCGCCGTCAGCCTCTTCCTGGCGGCCATGACGACGCTCGTGCTCGCCAACAATTTCATCTTGCTTTACGCCGGCTGGGAAGGCGTGGGCGTTTGTAGTTATCTGCTGATCGGTTTCTGGTTCGCCAAACCAGCCGCGGCGGCCGCGGCGCGCAAGGCGTTTCTCGTCACCCGGCTCGGCGATATCGGACTCTTTATCGGCATCCTCATCCTCTGGTCGCATTGCGGTTCGCTCGACTTCGACCGCGTCTTCGAGAGCGCCGAGGATTTCGCCCGGCAGAACCCGACGCTGCTCACCATCGCCTGCTTGCTGCTGCTCACGGGAGCCGTCGGCAAATCGGCTCAGTTCCCGCTGCACGTATGGTTGCCCGACGCCATGGAAGGGCCCTCCCCGGTTTCCGCCCTCATCCATGCGGCCACCATGGTCACCGCCGGCGTTTACCTCATCGCCCGCTGCACCCCGCTCTTCGCCCTGAGCCCCGACGCCCAAATCACGACCGCGGCCATCGGCGGCTTCACCGCGCTGATGGCGGCCCTCATCGCCCTCACGCAGACCGATCTCAAACGCGTCCTTGCGTACTCCACCGTCAGCCAACTCGGCTACATGTTCCTCGCCCTCGGCTCGGGGGTCCTGGCGAACGAACGGTTGGCGATGTTCGCGGTCACCGCGGCCATTTTCCATCTCGTCACGCACGCCTTCTTCAAGGCCCTCCTCTTCCTCGCGGCAGGGAGCGTCATGCATGCCATGGGGGATGTCATCGACATGCGGCGTTTCTCCGGTCTGCGGAAAGTGTTGCCGACGACGCACTGGACTTTCCTCGTCGGCGCCGGGGCTCTGGCCGGGTTCCCGCTGCTCTCTGGCTTTTGGAGCAAGGACGAAATCCTCGCCGTCTGCCTGGAAGCGAGCCAGACGAATAGCCCGCATGCGACTCTGTACCGGATTCTGTTCATCTCCGGCATGGTGACGGCGGGCCTTACCGCGTTCTACACCTTCCGCGGCTACTTCATGACCTTCTGGGGCGACCTGAAAATCCCCGACGAGGCTTACCTCCATCATGGCCACGGCGCCCACGACGATCACGCTCCCGCGGATCACGGCCACGGCCACACCCATGCGAGCCATGGACACAGCCATGCCGCGAAGCCGGTCGAGATTCATCGCGATCCGAACAAGAAATTCGAGTCGGGCCCCGCGATGACGATCCCGCTGCAGATTCTCGCGCTGGGCGCGGCCTTCCTGGGCGGCATCCTGTCGATTGGCAGCATGTTCGGCCATTTCCTCGATGAACACTGGCTGGTGACCGGCTTCCGCAACCTGCGGCCGCCCACCCCCGAACATCACCACAATATTCCGCTCATGGCCCTGAGCGGCGCGATCGCCGTCGCCGGCATCGCCCTGGCGTATTTCCTCTATGTGAAGAGCCCCGCCAAGGCGACGCAGCTGGCGAACTCGATGAAGGGCCTGTACTGGTTTTCACGCAACAAGTTTTATCTCGACGAATTGTTCGAGCTGATTTTCGTGACGCCGCTGACCAAGCTCGCCCAGCTCGCGGGGCTCATCGATGTGTACGTCATCGATGGCCTGGTCGATTTGGTCGGCCTCGTGCCCGCCGCCATCGGGCAAGCCTTGAAGCCGCTGCAAAACGGCCTCGTGCAGTTTTACGCTTTGCTCATGGCGCTGGGCGTGGCGGGGTTCATGTTGGCGGTGCTGTTGCGCTAGCCGCGGACGCGGGATACCTAAGAACGATCGATAGGAACAGGATCCATTTCGATGCCTACAACTGCAGCCATGCTCGGCTTGATGATCGTGCCCTTCGCGGCCGCGCTCGTCATCGCGTTTCTGGGAAACAAGCGGGCGGCCGAGGCTCGCTGGGTCGCTCTCGGGGCTTCGCTCGTTGGCCTGGTCCTCGCCTTGCTGCTGACGATCAGCTTCGTCGAAACCCGCGCCAAGACGCCCTTCGATCCATCGGTGTCGAAAACGTTCGAGCCCGAATTCGTGCCCGGCGCCACAGCCGCCTCCCCACGCACGACGACCTGGACCATCGTCTCCTTCGGCGATCCGCTCAAACCCGTGGGCACGGTGCAATTCTTCATCGGCATCGATGGCCTCAACGTCTGGCTCATCCTGCTGACGGCGTTTCTCATGGTGCCCTCCGTGCTCGTGTCGTGGAACGCGATCACCGAACGGGTCAACGAATTCTACGCCTGGCTCATGATCCTCGGGGCGTGCATGTTCGGCGTGTTTCTCGCGTTCGACATGCTCCTCTTTTACGTCTTCTTCGAGCTGACGCTGGTGCCGCTCTATTTCCTCATCGGCATCTGGGGCGGCCCGGAGCGGCGGCATGCGGCGCGGAAGTTTTTCGTCTATACGCTCGCGGGCAGCGTCGTCACGTTCGTCGGTATGCTGGCGATCGTGATCGCGGTGTATCACAAAAGCAACCCGCATGTGCTCACGTTTTCCATGCCGGAACTCGTCACGCGCATCACGCAGATGATGCCCGCCGATCATGCGTTCTGGAGCCGGTTTCAGATCTGGGTCTTTTTCGCGCTGATCATCGGCTATTCGATCAAGGTGCCCTTGTTCCCGGTCCACACCTGGCTGCCCCTGGCGCACGTCGAAGCGCCGACGGCCGGTTCGGTGCTGCTGGCGGGCATCCTCCTCAAAATGGGCAGCTATAGCTTCCTGCGCATCTGCCTGCCGCTGGTGCCCGATGCGTGCATCAACATCGGCGTGCCGCTGCTGGGCACGCTCGCCGTCGTCGGCATCGTGTACGGCGCCATCTGCGCCCTCGCGCAAGACGACATCAAGAAGCTGATCGCCTATTCCTCGATCAGCCATCTCGGTTTTTGCATGCTCGGCATGTTCGCCCTCAATCTCACCGGACTCACCGGCAGCCTCCTGCAAATGATCAACCACGGCGTCTCCACGGGGGGCCTGTTCTTCGTGGTCGGTATGCTCTACGAACGTTACCATACCCGCAAAATCGCCGATTACGGCGGCATCGCCACCAAGCTCGGCCTCTTGTCAGCCGCCATGGTGTTCATCTGCATGTCGAGCGTCGGCCTGCCTGGCCTCAACGGTTTTCCCGGCGAGGCCCTCGTTTTCTTCGGCATGTACAAGGTTCGCCCCGTGTTCGCCATCGTCGCCACGGCGGGCATCTTGCTCGGAGCCATGTATCTGCTGGGCATGCTCAAGAACGTTTTCTTCGGTCCCCTGAAAGAGCCCGGCGTCGACGCCCATGGGCACGGTCACGGCCATGCCGTTCATGCTCCCGTGAAAGATCTCGATTTTCGCGAAATGGCCATTCTCGGCCCGATCATCGCCCTGTGTTTGTTGCTCGGCTTCTTCCCGCAGACGGTGATCAAGGTCTCCGAGCCCGACTTGATCGTGGTGACGCAGATCCTCGACGCGCGGCGTGAGATCTTGAATTCGATCGCGCCGATGCCGACCAAGGTTGAAACGAAAGTCGCCGAAGCGCAGCCGTAAGATCACTCGAACTCCAACAAGGTTTTCGCCGATATGTCGACCGCTACCGTGAACCAAGCCCTTGCCCAGGCCATCTGGCTTTTGACGCCCGAGATGATTCTCGTCGGCTTTGCGTGCCTCGTCTTTCTCGGCGGCGCCTTCATCGCCAACCGCAATCTTTGGGGTTGGGTCACGCTCATCGGCATGGGCGCCGCCTTTTACGACGCCCTCTACGCCGCTGCCGGGCCGGGCGTGCCCGAGATTTTCGCGACGCCGGTCATCATCGATTCGCTGTCGCAATACACCCGTTACGTCGCCATCGCCAGCGGAGCCGTGCTGTTGCTGTTAAGCTGGTTCGAGCTCGGCGATCGCCAGGCGGCCGACCATCATGCCTGCCTGCTCGTGCTCACCGCGGGCGTCAGCCTCGTCGGCTCTGCGAACGATCTCGCCAGCATGTTCCTCGCCCTCGAGCTCATCAGCATTCCCACATACGTGATGCTCTACCT
>JBAXFO010000042.1:0-13141 GCA_037139885.1 Planctomycetota bacterium | reverse complement strand
GTAGCCGAACTCATCGGTGGCGCCGTAGTGCACGCCGCCTTTGACGCCGCCGCCGGCCATCCAGATCGTGTGGGCGTGTGGGTTGTGGTCGCGGCCGATCGATTCCTGCGAATCGGACGTTCGGCCAAATTCGCCGCCCCAGATCACGAGCGTCGAATCGAGCAGGCCGCGCGCCTTTAGATCGTCGAGCAACGCCCCGGCCGGTTGATCGTTCGACGCGGCGCAATCGCGGTGGTTGGTGTCGATGTTGTTGTGGCCGTCCCACGGGACATCGTTGACGGCTCCGCCCGAGATGCGCGTCGAGGACGAGAAGATTTGCACGAAGCGGACGCCGCGTTCGACGAGGCGGCGGGCGATGAGGCACTGCCGGCCGACGGTTTGACATTCGGGGCGGTTCAGGCCGTACTTGTTTTTGATTTGCTCGGGTTCGTTGGTCCAATCCAGCGCTTCGGGTGCGGCCGACTGCATGCGGTAGGCGAGTTCGAAGCTTTGAATGCGGGCGGCGAGATCGGCTTCCTGCGGATGAGCGGTCTGGTGGGCCTGATTCAGCTCGCGCAGGAGATCGAGTTGCGTGCGTTGTTGCGCTTCGGTCATGCCGGTGCGGCGGCGGAGGTCGGCGATCTCTTCACGGCGGCGGGCGTCGAGGAGGAGGGGTTGGTTGCTCTTGGGGAGGAAGCCGGGGGACCAGATGCCGTCGTCGCCGCGCGGCTTGGTTTCGTGCATGACGACGAAGGCGGGGAGATTTTGGTTCATCGTCCCCAGGCCGTAATTGAGCCAAGAGCCCATGCTGGGATAGCCGGGGCGGTTCATGCCGGCGGAGATTTCCATGGAGGCGGGGGCGTGATTGTTTTATGTCGAATAGCACGAATGCAGGAAGGCCATGTCGTCGACGTGGCGGGCCATGTGCGGGAGAATTTCGGAGACCCAGGAGCCCGACTGCCCATGCTGCCGCCAGCGGAACGGCGACGCCAGGCAGCGGCCCGACGTTTGAAAGAAGCCGGTACGCGGATCGGCGCCCATGAGCGTCTGCCCGTTGCGGCGCTGAAGCTCGGGCTTGTAGTCGAACGTGTCGACCTGCGAAGGCCCGCCCGTCATGAACAGCCAAATGATCGACCGGGCTTTCGGCGCGAAGTGCGGCGCCGCCTGCGCCTGCTCGTGCAAGAGCGACGACAACGCGAGCGAGCCGAACCCCATTCCCGTGGAGCGGAGGAATTGACGCCGCGACGGCAGAGCCAAACGATCGGAGATCATCGTGTCTTCCTTAAATCAATCGACATAGACGAATTCATTGAGGCACAACAACACCTGGCAACCATCCCCCAGCGCCTGGTCCCGGCCATTGGGTCCATAGCTGGCCGCCTGCTGTTCGACGAAGTTGGCCAGGCGTTCGCGTTCGGGAGACGTCGGCCGGCGCCCTAATGTCGTGAGATACGCTTGCTCGATCGCCTGGCCCAGATCCTTGGCGGCCAGGGGGGCGAGCTGCTTCGCGAGATTGTCGGCCTGCTTGCGGACGAGCGTCGAATTCATGAACGCGAGCGATTGCGTCGGCACCGTGGTGAGCGAACGTTCGCCGACGCTTTGAATCGCTTCGGGGGCGTCCATCATCTGCAACATGGGAACGGGCTGGCTGCGCTTCACCATGAGATAGACGCTGCGCCGCGGCGTGTTGGCGTCGAGCGAACCGGGGCCGAACGGCGTCCGATCCAGGCTCCCGCCGACAGCCAAAACATTATCGCGAATGATCTCCGCTTCAAGCCGGCGCGGAGCGCGACGCCACCACAGGCGATTCGTCGGATCCGCCTTCATGGCTTCGGGAGTCGCCTCGCCTCCTTGCATGTAAACAGCGCTCATCATGATCTGCTTGTGCAGCGGCTTCAGCTTCCAGCCGCCTTTGATCAGCTCCTGGGCGAGGTGCTCGAGCAGTTCCGGATGCGTCGGGGCTTCTCCCTGGGCGCCGAAATCGTTAGGCGTGGCCACAATGCCCCGGCCCAGATGATGCTGCCACAGGCGATTGACCATCACGCGCGCGAGCAGCGGTCCTGCCCCCGATTCGGCGTTCGTCAGCCAGTTGGCGAGAGCGATGCGTGGGTCGGTGGTCTTCGCGGGTTTGTCGTCGGCGCGCGAGAGCACTTGCAAAAAGCCCGGCTCGGCTTTCGGCCCCTTGCGTTCGACTTCGCCGCGAATGAGAAAATGAACGTCGCCCCCGCGATTGCCCTGGGCGGCGAAGACATCGATCAGCTTCGGCTGCGGCACGGGAACTTTCACCAGCATGTCTTCGATGGCCTTGTGCAAGCCGTCGTATTCGGCGTCAAGCCGGCGGAACCAACGCATGAGGGCCGGCTGGTTCGCGGGCAGCGTCTTGCCTTCGGAAGCACGCAACAGGGCGAGGGCTTCCTGAGCATGTTGAAATTCGCTCGCGGCCGTCAAGTCGCGCGGCTCGGCATGCGTCGACAGCGAAAGGCGCGGGCGGCCGATCGCGTTCGCTTTGCCGTCGAACTTCATGGTGATCGCGAGTTGCAGGCCCGCGGCATCGCCGAGATCGCCGACGATTTCAAACTGAGCGGCCGCATCTTTGCCGAGCGCGGCAGGAGCCAACGCCCAACCCGTCTTCGGATCGCCATCGACGGCGAAGCGCACCGGGTGCTCCGCGGATTCGGAGGTGGCGCCGACGGCGCGCAACTTGACCGGCGTCGCCTTACCCTTGCCGCCGAGCGGAGTCGCCGACACGGTCAATTCGGTGAGCGTGAAGCTGCCGTCGGCGTCGATGCCGGGGCCCATCTTGGGGAGATCTTGATCCGCGAGGGCTTCCAGACGCAGCCCCTTGATGTTCTTCTGATAGGTTTGCACGACGAAGGTGAGCGTGTCGGTCTTCTCGATCTTGCCGGTCAGCTTCGCGGAGCCATCGGGAAGCTTCCGAAGCGGGGTCTTCGCCTTCGCTTCGACGAACTCAACAACCGTCCACATCGGGGCGGCTGCGGAGTTGTTCTTGGCGAACCAGGCGGCCGCCCGGGACGCGAATTGATCCTTCTCGTACTTCTCCTTGGCGGCATTGAGCGGCCCGTGAACACCGTCGAATTGGGCCTTCGCCTTTCGGTAAATCTCTGGTTGTGGATCGAGTTTCGCGTTGGTCGAATCGGTGCGGCCCAGGTTCGCCAGCAAACGGTAATAGTCGAGTTGCGGCAGCGGATCGTATTTGTGGTCATGGCAGCGGGCGCACCCGAGCGTGAGGCCCAGCATGCTGCTGCTGAGAGTCGAGACCATGTCGTCGAGGTGGTTATAGCGGATGAGCTGGAGCGTTTTGCTTGTGGTCTGGCCCGGATAGGGACCGGCCACGAGAAAGCCGGTGGCGGACGAAGCCGCATAATCGCCCGGCTTCAAGACATCGCCCGCGATCTGCATGTGCACAAATTGATCGTAGGGCATATCTTCATTCAAGGCCTTGATGACCCAATCGCGAAAGTGATACGCGCCGGGGCGATTGCCGTCGAATTCATAACCGCCGCTCTCGGCGAAGCGGACGACATCGAGCCAGTGCCGGCCCCAGCGTTCGCCGTACGCCGAGCCTGCGAGCAGTTCATCGAGCAGCTTCGCATACGCATCGGGAGCGGGATCTTTGACGAACGCCTCGATCTGCGCCGGCGTCGGCGGCAGGCCCCACAGATCGAAGTACGCGCGCCGAATCAACTTCTCCCGGCTCGCCGGAGCGTTCGGAATGAGCCCCTTCTGTTCGAGCTTCGCCAGAATGAAGCGGTCGATCGGCGTCTTCGCCCAGTTCGGATTCTTGACCTCGGGCACGGCGGGCGTCGCCAGCGGTTGGAACGACCAGAACTTCTTCCCCGCGGCAATGTCGATCGACTTGGCGACTTTGCCGAGCCCCTCGCCTTGCCGGGGATCGGGAGCGCCCATCTCGATCCACTTCGTAAAGTCGGCGATCACTTCGGCGGGCAGTTTCTTCTTCGGGGGCATTTTGACATCCCCCTCATAACGAAGCGCCTCGAGCAGATGGCCCTCTTTCAGCTTGCCGGGAACGAGGGCCGGTCCGCTATCGCCGCCTTGCAAGAGACCGGCCTTCGTGTCGAGAAACAGGCCGCCGCGGAGCTTCTTGTTCTTCGCCGCCTCGGCCGAATGGCATGTATAACATTGCTCGACCAGCACGGGCCGAATCTTCGTCTCGAAGAACTCGATCCCCTTCGCGTCGGGGAGTTGAGCGCGAGCGGAGCCCATCCCTGACGTCAAGAAAAGCGAACAAGCAAGAATCGCATATCGCATGGGCGGATCTTTTCGTGGAGCAGGAGGGACTGCCGTCGCGCGAAACACAATGAGGGCGCAAGGTAAGGAGAACTCGTTCAAGGTACCATTCGCCTGAGCAGACCGCAAGTGTCTGCCGGCTTCGCATCTCGTCTCCGCATCCGTGAGCCGGCGGGTTTATCCCGCCGAGACACCCTGCCCACCGCCGGTGCAGAATTTCACTTCCGCTGTTCGCTCAACCCCTGCACGAGCGTCGCCAGCTTGCGTTGCGGCGTGCTTACGGGGTACTCGCCCAGGCGGTTGGGGTGGATCCATTCGCCGCGAGGATAGGCGTTCTCGACGAACTGACCCTTGCGATAGGTCGCTTCGAGGCATGCGAGGGTGATGCGGAAGCGTGTCACGCCATGGCGGATCGTCGTCAATTCGCCGGCGAGGGTCGCGTCGAAGCCGAGGTCGGTGAGTAGGTTTTGGGCGGCGACGCGGGGCGTTTGTTCGGCCAGCGCCACAGCGCGAGGGAATTCCCACATGTGGGCCCAGCGGCCTTGTGCGGGTCGTTGGACGAGGAAAATCTCTTTCTCGCGCCACAACACGACAGCCGTCTCGCGAACCTCTTCGGGTTTGGGCCGGGCGACTTTCTGAGGGATTTCGGCGATGCGATCTTCGAGCCGGGCCTGGCAAAGACTCGCCAGCGGGCATTCGGCGCAGCGTGGCTGGTTGGGCGTGCACACGAGGGCCCCGAGTTCCATCAGGGCCTGGTTGAAGTCGCCCACGCGTTTGTTGGGCAAGATCGCCTCGGCCAACTCCCAGAGCCGTTTCTGCACGGGGGAGCTTTTCGGATCGTCCGCGATGGCGAAGAGCCGGCACAGGAGACGGACGCTGTTGGCCTCGAGGATCGGCAGTTTCGCATCAAACGCCTGCGAGAGGACAGCATTCGCGGTATAGCGGCCGAAGCCCGGCAGCGAACGGGCCGCGTCCATATCGTTGGGGAGTTGGCCGGCATGGCGTTCGTTGATGAGCTGGGCGGCGGCGTGGAGATCGCGCGCGCGGCGATAATAGCCGAGGCCTTCCCAGAGCTTGAGAACGTCGGCCTGAGTCGCGGCGGCGAGATCGGGGAGCGTGGGAAAGCGTTCGAGAAAACGGTGGAAGTAGGGAATGACGGCGGCGACGGTCGTCTGTTGCAGCATGACCTCGCTGACCCAGACGCGATACGGATCGCGCGACTGGCGCCAGGGGAGATCGCGAGCATGAACGTCGAACCAAGCGAGAAGACGCCGCTGCAGCGGCACGACATCCATCTTCGCGGCCACGGCATCATTTTGGCGACGCATTAGCGAACGCGTTTATTGAGGCGGGCGAACAGATCCGCGGCGGCCGACTGCGCGTTGCCGGTGGGCGCGGCCTTCTTCTTCGCTTCCTGGATTTGTTTGGTGTCGATGCGTGTGGTTTCGGCCAGGCCGCTGGGGAGCGGCAAGTCCATGATGGTGCTGCCATCGGGCACGGCGTGCCCTCCTTCGCTGCCGCTCATTTCCAGAAGCATGTCGCCGATATCGTCGTGGGAAACTTCGGCGTCGCTGGAGGGAGGGGCGACGGCGACCGTCATCGACTTGGGAGGGGGCGTGCGGGGGGCCAACGTCGATCGGGCCCCTTCGATCGCCAGGCGAAATTCGAGCGGACCGACTTTCATGATATCGCCGTTCTTGACGGCGACTTCGCCCTTGAGGGGTGCGTCGTTGAGAATGGTGCCGTTGGTGCTGTCGAAATCGCGAATGTAAACCGCGCCGTCGCGGACGAGAATCGCGCAGTGACGTTTGCTGACGAGGGCGTTGTTGGGCCGCAGCTGACATTGCGGATCGCGACCGATCACGAACTGAGCGAGCGTGATCGGAATGACTTGCCCGGCTGTCTTGCCGGGGTTCAGAACGATGAGAGAAAGTTTCATTCCACGTCCTCGAAGGCGCGGGAAACGGAACCACCGATGAGGATGAGGAGGCGCGTCGCTGATCATCCCGACGGAGCGCGGGGTATCGACGAAGCTGGCAAACCCTCCATGGCGGCAAACGATGCCGAAGCGAATCGCTCTGCGGAGGTGAAAATCGAAATTGTCTTGCGCTCGTCGATCGCAAGGGCGTTCCTGCCCTTGTTCCTACTGCATTGTAGGACTCTTTGCGACAAAGCGGCAACCGAAACATCGACGAAAAGCGAACGAAAAATTTAGTATTTCTCGTGAAGACGTCGTGTTTGTGAAAGGGGGCCGGAAAATTGCGACTTGGGCCTGACGAAGTTCGTGGCGTTCGGGAGTTTTTAGGGGGTAAGAGTCCGGGGCAGCCAAACGCGGGCTTCGTGATAGAGCGCGCTCAGATCGTGAATGTCGTCTTGCACGACATCGCGCGGATAGATCGTGTTGGCCTTGTGCACCTGCGGATCGAAAATGCCGCCGACGGTTCCGCCGGCGATCACCAGTTCGGCGCACAGATACGCGTCGCGGTCGGTATAGGTCGCGCCGAAATAGCCACGGCGCAGCGGACCCCGACAACGGACCGGCGTCGCTTGCAACAAGAGTCGGCCCAGGGCGTAACGCTTCCCGTCCTGCGCCATGGCCCAGTTCGTCATTTCGGTCGACTGCTCGGCGGTTAACTTTTTCTTGCAACGGCGAATGAGGAGCGTGTGCTCCCAGCCGTGCAGCCGGGGCGAAAGTTCGAGCACCCGGCACGTCAGCGTATCGTTGGGCCCCGCCTCAGCAATGGCGCAAACGCCGTCGGGCTTTTTGAAGATCAGCCCGACGTGATACGGCGCGTCGGATCCGACGATCTTGTACAGAATGCCCCATTTGACGCTATGGTCGTTGAAGAAGACCATGTCGCCTTCATGGGGAGTGTAGGGGGTCGAGCGTTGCCGCCAGTCGCCGCGCTCGTCGCGGACATGATGCAGGAGATGGCCGATCGATTCGGGTTCTTGAGCGTGGGCGGCGTGAAGGAGGACGCCGAGCGCGAGGCTGAGCGCCACAACGCCCGTGACGGATCTATGCATGTCGTTTGTCCTGATCGATCCCACGACGGTCCTTCGCCAGGTTGCCATGCCGGGTCAACTCTACTGTCATCGGCATTTCGCCCAGGCAACTTGCGTTCCCCCGCTTCATAGACGACGCAGCTTTCCGGCTCGTCATCTTGGCGGCGGAAGGGGGGCGGCGGAAGGGGGCGGCTGCGGAAGCGTTTGCGGCAGCGCTCTCCTGCGGAGAGCCGCGAACGGCGAGTTTGTCGAGAAGAAAAGGGTTTCCGCGGTCCCTTTTTGCCGGCGTCTCGCTAAAATTGCCGACATGTTCGTCGAGTCCGATCTGCGGTATGCCGGAAAATTTGCATGCGCGTCGTCGAATTGACGGCCTGGCACGTTCGCATTCCTCTGCGGAAGGCGATTCGCCATGCGTCGTACACTCGCACCGAAACCGATAATGTGGTGATCCGTGCGCGTCTGGCCGACGGCACGATCGGCCACGGCGAGGGCGTGCCCCGCGAATATGTCACGGGCGAAACCATCGAATCCGCCCTACGCTTGCTCACCTCCAGCGATCTGGCCCCCCAGTTCGAAGATGTCCGTGATTTTCCCCAGGCCGTCGCCCTGGCCGAACGCCTGCGTCTGGCTGACATTCCCGGCGACGACCGACGCTGCCAGGGGAATGGGGCCCGCTGTGCGATCGATCTGGCGATTCTCGATGCGTACGGCCGACATTTCGGACAGCCCCTCTCTGCGGTGACGCGTCTCCTGGCCCCTGAGATTCACGAGCCGAAAGACCGCGTTCGTTACAGCGGCGCGATCACTTCGTCGCAAGGGTGGAAGGCGCGCGTCGGGGCGTGGAAGATGCGGCTCTACGGTTTCAAACAGCTCAAGGTGAAGGTCGGCATCGAAGGGCAAGATGACGTGGCCCGGCTGCGTTCCATCCGCCGGCGCGTGGGCCAGAAGATGGATCTGCGGATCGACGCCAACGAAGCCTGGACGCCCGCGAACGTTTGCGAGAAGATTCTCGAGCTCAAGCCGTTTGGCGTCAGTTCGGTCGAGCAGCCGTTGCCGCATGGGGAAGCGAAGGCGCTGCGGGAAGTTCGCGCCCGCGTGGGCGTGCCGATCATGCACGATGAATCGCTGTGCGGCATGGTCGACGCCGAGCGCGCCGTGGCCGAGGAGACGTGCGACCTGTTCAATCTGCGCCTTTCCAAGTGCGGCGGCTTCATCGCCTCGCTGCGGCTCGCGCAATTCGCCAAACGCCATGGCCTGGGCTGCCAGCTCGGTTGTCAGATCGGCGAGACGGCGATTCTGTCCGCCGCCGGCAGACATTTCGCCGCCAGCGTCGGGGGTTTGCGGTATCTCGAAGGTTCGTACGACAATCATCTGGTTCGTGAAGCTCTCGGCACGCGCGACATCACGTTCGGTTGGGGCGGCTGGGCGCCGGCTCTGACCGCACACGGGCTCGGCATCGAAATCGACGAGGCGGCGCTCCAGCGCGTGGCCTTGCGGCGGGAGACTCTCCTTGGCTGACACGGCCCATCCATGGTCGGTGGCCGAGTTCAAAGCCAGCGATGGCTTCACGCTCAAGCTGCGCCGCTATCTGGCCCCGGCGACGCTCCGCGGCGAAATCGTCGCGCTGCATGGCGTGCAAAGCCATGCCGGGTGGTATGAGGGATCGTCGACGTATCTCAGCCAACAAGGGTACAACGTTTCGTTTCTCGATCGCCGCGGTTCCGGCGCCAACATGGACGCCCGCGGCGATTGCCCGAGCTTTCGCCGGCTCGTCGACGATGTCGCGGAATACCTGGCCTCGGTGCCGCGCGTCGTGTCGCGCGATAAATCGGTCGTTCCTGTCCCCGTTTTTCTCATGTCGGTCTCGTGGGGCGGGAAGATCGCCGTCGCCCTCGAACGCCGCCATCCGGGGCTCATCGACGGGCTCATTCTCCTGGCCCCAGGGTTTTTCCCGAAGGTGCATCCGCCCCTCAGCCAGCGCATCCGCATCTTCCTCGCCCGGCTCGTGCGGCCCAAGACGCTCTTCCCGATTCCGCTGAACGATCCCGAACTGTTCACGGCCACGCCCCGCTGGCTCGACTTTCTGCGCGGCGACCCCTTGAGTCTGCACCAGGCGACCGCCCGTTTCATGATTGAAAGCGTGCGTCTCGACGCGTATTTGCGGTTCGCCCCCAAATACGTGCATGCACCGACGCTCTTGATTCTGGCCGAACTCGACCGCATCATTCACAACGCCCGGACGCGCGAGTTCGTCGAACGTTTCGTGACGACCGACAAGACCGTCATCGAAATCGCCGGCGGCCATCACACGCTCGAATTCGAACCCGACCCGATGATCTATCTTGCCGAAGTGGTCCGTTGGCTGCATCGGCACGAACGGCCCAAGACGATACCGCCCGCATGAATCGTGGCCATGCCTTCCTGCAACTGGTCCTCGCCCGGCTGCGCGAATTTTATCGCGAGCCGATCGCCGTCTTTTGGGTCTACGGATTTCCACTCATCCTCGCCTTCATGCTCGGCCTGGCGAATATGAAAACGAAAGTCGACCCGCCCACGGTCGATGTCGTCGTCGTGCGCGACGCTCGCGACGAACTGCTTGCCGTCCTCAAAGCCCAGGAAGTCGACGCCACGCTGCACACCCTCGACGACGCCCAAAAACGGTTGCGGCAGGCGAAGACGATGTTGGTCGTCGTCGATGGCGAAAAGGCGATCGAATACATCTACGACCCCACCCGGCCCGATAGCGTCAACGCACGTTACTGGGTCGATTCCGTGTTGGCGCGTTCGCCGTTGAGCGCCCGGCCCCTCGAAGACACCCAAATCACCGCTCCCGGCAGCCGTTACATCGACTTCCTTCTCCCCGGACTCGTCGGCATCAACCTCATGGGCGGCGGCTTGTTCGGCATCGGCTTCGTCCTCGTCGAAATGCGCGTCCGCAAACTCTTCAAACGCCTGATGGCCACGCCCATGCGGCACGGCGACTTTCTGCTGGCGATGATCGGGGCTCGGCTCATGCTCCTCGTCCCGGAAATGTGCTCGTTGCTGATCCTCGCGCGCTGGCTGTTCGGCGTGCCGGTGCTGGGATCGTATGCGACGCTGGCGCTGGTCGTGCTGATGGGCGCCCTCACGTTCGCCGGCATCGGGCTGCTGCTGGGATGCCGCACCGAGAAAACCGAAACGATCTCGGGACTGGTGAATCTGGTGATGCTGCCGATGTATCTGGTTTCGGGCGTGTTCTTCTCGGCGTCGCGGTTTCCGGACGTCACGCAACCGTTCATTCAGGCCCTGCCGCTCACGCGTCTGATCAACGCCCTCCGCGAGGTCATGCTCGAAGGAGCCGGCCTGGCGGATATTCGCGGCCATCTTTTCGTGTTGGCGGCCTGGACGCTCGTCACGTTTCTGCTCGCTCTGCGTTGGTTCCGCTGGTCTTGAACTTCGCCTTCGCGCCAATTCGCCAATCGCTATACTTTGTCGAGTTCAAATGTCGTCGGGCGACGCTGCGCGGCCCTTCAGGCCCGGATACCGCCCTCCGGCCAAGAACGACACGACCGATTTTCGAGGGTTCTGCGTGCGTTGGATCTTGATTTGCGGCGTGACGGCTTCTTGGGCGGTGAGCTTCGGCATCGGCACGCAGGCGACGTCGCATTGGCTCAAGCTGCACGACGCCAGCGATACGCTCGTGGGCCTGGTGCATGCATCGTACTATTTCGGCGTGGCCGCGATGTCGCTCGGCGTGCCTCGGCTTACGCGTTTCCTGGGGTTGGGGACGACGAGCCTGGGCTTGTTCGCGTCGGCCGTGAGCCTGGCGGCGTTTCCCTTCGGCCAGGGAGCGGCGGGATGGATCATTCTGCGGGCGCTGAGCGGGGCGGCATGTGCTCTGAGTCTCGTGCCGCTGGAGACCTATCTCAGTCGAACCTCGGCGCCGCAGCGGCGGGCGGAGATGTTCAGTTACTTCGCCGTCGCGTTGACGTTGGCTGGGGCGGTCGGCATTGCGGTCGGGCTCGAGGGGTTTAACGCGGACGGCTTTCTGATTCACTGGATCGGTCGGCCGCGAAATGCGTTCTTTGTGGGGGCGGTCTTTCCGCTGCTGGGCTCGGTCGTCGCGCAGCAGACTCTCGCCCGGTTGGAATGGGATGCCGAGACCGCCGCCGGGGCGACGAAGCTCGACTGGAAGAAGCACGTCCTGAGCTTCGGCACTGCCTGGGGCCAGGGCTTTCTCGAAGGGGGCATGCTGGCGTTTTTGTCGCTGTATCTGGTGAGCCGGGGCATGTCGACATCGACGGCCGGGTTGCTCATGGGCGTGGCGATGATCGGCGTGATCGCGTTTCAAATCCCCGTGGCCTGGATTGCGGACCGGTGCGGCCGGCGCTCGACGTTGCTCGTCTGTTACGCGGTCGCCATCGCAGGTTTGGCGATGGTGCCGTTCAGCGACACGCATCTGGGCCTGGGCGTGTGGTTGTTTCTCTTCGGGGCTTGTTCGGGAGCGATGTATCCGCTCGGCATGGCGCTGCTCGACGACCATCTGCCGGCCAACAGCCTGGCCCGGGCGTATGCCTGGTACATGGCGATGGAGTGCGTCGGCAGCCAAATCGGGTCGGCGGCCATGGGTCGCGCCCGCGATGTTTGGGGCCCCGGCGCGATGTTTCTCGTCTCGGCTTTGGCGCTCCTCGCCGTTCTGGCGGTCTGGGCCGGCGTCACCTTTATGACGCGATCCACTCCCACAATTGACGCGAACGAAACACGCCGCGCCGCGTGACCCATCCCTACCGATGACTCAATCGGACGCAAAACCTCCTCGGGCCTGATAGGAATTGGGCAAACTGGGTGATGGTAGTCGAGTTTTCTGCCGAAATAAAGTCTGTCGGCGGCGAAGAGTAGGTTGTCTGGCGAAACGACGACGGCTTCCTTCCCGCAGGATCGACTTGCTGCCGGATGACTTCCTCACTCAAATTGCCCCGCCACCCCTTGGAGTACCTACCATGAAACACGCAGGAACCGCTTTCCTTGTCGTGATGTTGTTTTCCACACTCGGCCTGTGGGGCATCGCCCAGCAGAAGAACGGCGCCTATGCCACGCGCATGCGCGACCTCGAAACTCGCTACACCAAAATCGAAGAAGAGCAGCGCACCTTCGCCCAACAGGCGGAAAAGAACCAACGCCGCATCGCCATGCTGGAAGTCGAAAAATCGGACCTGATCGGCGCCATCGACGAACTCAAGACCGCCATCGCCGAACGCGACGACCTGCGTCAGCAGCTCAAAGTGCGCACGCAAGACCGCGACACGCTCCGCAACCAACTCGCTAACCGCACGAAAGAACGCGACCAGGTTTCGCAAGAGCTGCGTCAGTTCTCGACCGAACTGCAAGGCCTGCTCGGCCGCGTCGAAGTCGTGCTCGGCAACACCCCCCGCACCGGCGTCGAAGCCATCCCCGCTTCCCGTCGCTCGGAATGATGCATCGGCCCCCTTTGGCAACAACCGATGGCATGCTCCCGCGCGATCCGGAGGATCGCGCGGGAGTTCCGTTTTTTGCAGGGTCCATTCCGCGACTCCACAGAAACTCTTGCGAGCCATTCAACAGCAACCAGCCCAACGGACATCAAAGGTCATCGTCCAGGTAATCATACGGCCCCCCCCCAAGAGGCCGGCATGGGTTGTCAACGACCGATTGCGGCATTCGGCGAAGGAGCAGAACCCGTCGTCGAAGCGACGTAGCCCGTGAATGGATCCATGCCAAAATCACCAGACAAAACGTGCGTCACCCAAGCCGACCCCTTGGGGGTCGTAGGTGATTGACCGTTCAGGTAATCATGCGGCCCCCAAGAGGCCGGCTTGGGTTGTCAACGACCGATTGCGGCATTCGGCGAAGGAGCAGAACCCGTCGTCGA
>JBAXFO010000041.1:0-13178 GCA_037139885.1 Planctomycetota bacterium | reverse complement strand
CGGCGATGTCTGGTTCATCGGCGTCAACAGCGCCCGCGCCAATCGCTGGAGTTGGGACGCCACGGGTCTGGTCGCTGCGGCCGAACTCGACCGCCTCGCTCGCTTACTCACAGAGCTTTCGCCGGGCCCGCGGATTTTGGTGACGCACTACCCCATCGCCCTGAAAGACGGCTCGCCCGAAGCGCCCTCGCATGGCCTCGTCAACCTCGATGCGGTTCTCGCCGTCGCCAAGCGCGGCTCCATCGCCTGTTGGCTGCACGGCCACCGCCACGGTTTCTACCGCCTCGACAATCCGCTCGGCTGCGGCATCCCCGCCATCTGCATCGGCAGCGCCACGCAGCTCGGCAACTATTGCTACGGCGACTACGCCATCACCGCCGAGGGACTTAGCGCCACCTGCCGCATTTACGATCCCGCCCTGCATGAATTCCGCGATGGAGGGAAGTTCGACATCGACCTGAGCCGACGTTAGCTCCTCGGCGTGAGTCGAGCTTCGGCGAGTTCGAGGGCGCGAAGAAGGCCCATGGCTTTGTTGACGGTTTCTTCGTGTTCTTTCACGGGCTCACTGTCGTAGACGATGCCGGCGCCGGCTTGCAGGTAGGCGGTATTGCCTTTCATGACGATGGTGCGCAGCGCGATGCACGTGTCCATGTTGCCGCTGAAATCGACATAGCCGACGGCGCCGCCATAGGGTCCACGGCGGCAGGGCTCGAGTTCGTCGATCACTTGCATGGCGCGCACTTTGGGAGCGCCGCTCAGGGTGCCGGCGGGGAGGCAGGCACGCAGGGCGTCGAACGCGGTCTTGCCCGGTTGCAGCTTGCCGGTGACGTTGCTCGAAATGTGCATCACGTGGCTGTAACGCTCGACGTGCATCACGTCGCTGATCGTCACAGTGCCGTAACGGGCGATGCGGCCGACATCGTTGCGGCCCAGGTCGACCAGCATGATATGTTCGGCCCGCTCTTTCGGATCGGCGAGGAGCTCGGCGGCGAGGGCCTTGTCTTCGTCGGCGGTCTTGCCGCGGCGGCGCGTGCCGGCGAGGGGACGAATGGTCACTTCGTCGCCTTCGACGCGCACCATGATCTCAGGAGAACTGCCTACGAGCGTCAAATCGCCGCCGGCCCGCACGTAGAAAAGAAACGGGCTCGGATTGACGACGCGGAGCGTGCGATAAATATCGAACGGCGACGCCTTCGCCTCGGCCACGAACCGCTGACTGAGCACCACTTGAAAAACATCGCCGGCCCGGATGTATTCTTTCGCCTTCTCGACGGCCTTCTCATATCCCCCCTGGGGAAAGTTGCTCTGCACGCTGCGCTCGACCATGCCGCCGGTGACGATATCGATGAGCGGCATTTCATGGGCCGGGGCGCCGAGCGCTTTCACCAGGGCGTCGACGCGGCCGCATGCCTCGGCATAGTTTTTCTGCGGATCCTGCGGATCGATGTGGGCATGAGCGACCACGGCGATCGTCTTGTTGATGTGATCGAAAATGACCATGCGGTCGTAAAACGCGAAGCTCAAGTCGGGCAGATGGCGGTCGTCGGGGGGAGCTCGATCGAGGCGTTCGACGTAACGTACGGTGTCGTACCCGGCATAACCGACGGCCCCGCCGCAAAAACGAGGCAGGCCCGGCACATGCGGGGCGCGGTAGCGGTTGACGTATTCTTCCAAAAGGGCGAAAGGGTCTTCGACGTCGAGTTCCTGGGTTTCGCCCGTGCGCAAGTCGTTGATGAGGACATGGCGATCCCAGGCCTGGATGACGAGAAACGGATCCGCGCCGAGGAAGCTGTAGCGGCCGATGTGTTCGCCGCCGACGACGCTTTCGAAGAGGAACGACCATTCCCCCTGGTTGATTTTTTGAAACGCGGAAACGGGCGTCAGCGAGTCGCTCAGGAGTTGCCTGTAGACAGGGACGACGCTGTGCGCTTGCGCGAATTCGAAAAACTCAGGAACCGTGGGACGATGAGCCATGAACGCCTCGCGAAGGGGGATGCGGATGGTTTACCTGGATTCGCGGCAGGCGAACAGGGGGAGGCTGAAACGGAGCGGCGCGAAGGATTTAACTCGTCGCCGACAAATTTCGAGGCGCGTTGGGCGGAGTGGAGTCGATGACGCGGGCGAGGAGCTGCTCGAGCACGTCGATGTGAAACGGCTTTTGCAAGAAGCCGGCGATGGGGTCGCCGTGGGAGCGGTCGGCGATTTCTTGCTCCATGTAGCCGCTCATGAAAATGATGGGGACCTTCGGATCGATGCGCACCATCTCGGCATGCGATTCCTCGCCGGAGAGAATCGGCATGGTGAGATCGAGGAGGACGAGTTTGAGATGGGCATGGCGATGCTTGTAAATCTCGACCGCCTCCCGGCCATCGGAAGCCGTGAGAACCGAGAAGCCGAACGATTCGAGCATCAGCGTCAGCGTCGAGCGGATAATCTCTTCATCGTCGACGATGAGGACTTCGCCCGCGCGGTGCAGCGGCACGCCCGGGGGCAGCGGCTCCGCGACGGGGGGCCTCGATTCTTGGGCGAGGGGTAAGAGAAGCGTGAACGTCGTGCCGCTGCCGACGCGGCTGACCACGCGGACGGCTCCGCCATGGCTCCGCATGATTCCCTGCACGGCCGCCAGCCCCAGGCCGCGGCCGGTGAACTTGGTCGTGAAAAAGGGCTCGAAAATCCGCTTGACGACATCCGGCGCCATGCCCGGACCATTGTCCTTGACTTCGAGAAACACATACGTTCCAGGCCGGGCGTCGGCGCCGGGCTGAAAGGCGGAGAGGTCGTCGGCCGCGATGGTGCGGACGCCGGTGGAGATGCGGATCGAGCCGATCTGTTCGCCGAACGCTTCCGAGGCGTTGATGATGAGGTTCAAGAGGACCTGACGGAGCTGGGAGCCGTCGCCGCGAATGGCGGGCGTTTTGGGGGCGAGGTCGAGATCGAGAGTCGCCTTTTTGGAGATCGAGATGCCGACGAGCGGGGAGATGTCGGCGATAAGATTGTTGATGTCGAGCAAGCCGACGACGAACCGGCCCTTGCCGGCATAGGCGAGCATTTGCTTGCAAAGGTCGCCGGCGCGCTGGGTGATGATTTCGATTTGCTCGAGCCGGGCGCGGACGCCGGGGGTGGCGCCCAATTCCATCTGGGCCAGGTTGACATTGTTGAGAATGCCGGCGAGGAGGTTGTTGAAATCGTGGGCGATGCCGCTCAGGCGAACAGGCCGGCCCTGGTCGTCGCGAATGGTGACGCCGGAGTCGTGAATCCAGCGGATGGCGCCATCGGGCCGGAGGATGCGGTATTCGACGTCGAAGAAAGGGATTCTTCCTTCGACGACGTCATTCCAGTGATCGCGCACGCGCTCACGATCTTCGGCATGAACGGTACGGACCCAATATTGGGGATCATCGTAGAGATGTTGCCGCGACACGCCCCAGATGCGTTCGAACGATTGGTTGACGAACTTGACCTGATCGGGATTGGCGTCGTGAATCCAGACGACGTCGTCGATCGCCTCGGCGAACTGGCGGAAGCGTGCTTCGCTCTCGCGCAGGGCCTGTTCGACGGCGATGCGCTGCGTGATCTCGCGCGACACGACGAGGATCTCATCGGGCGGGTGATCGCCGTTGGGCAATGAGACGAGTCGCGATGAGAACCAGCGCATCTGCCCGCGCCAAAGAATTGGCGCCTCGACATCCAACGGCTTGCCTGTTCGCCATACCGTTTCATAGTGCAGCCGAACTTGGTTGCGATATTCCGGGGGCGAAAGTTGGAGGACGTCGATGCCGACGAGTTCCTCGGGGCGAATGCTCGGGTCGGGCTCAGTGTGGTTGATGAAGCGCAGCTTGAAGTCGCGTCCCACGAGGACGATGAGATCGGGATTGTTCGCAATCAGAAATTTGAGCCGGCTTTCCGATTCGCGCAAGGTCGCTTCGGTTTCGCGCAGTTCTGTGATTTCGTAGGCGAACGCGAACACCGCCTCGATCGCCGCACCGCTTTGATTCAGTGGGTGCAAATGAACATGCAGAAAATGGACCCGGCCATCGGCTCCGCGAGCTTGAAACTCGCCGTGGGTCGATTCTCCTGCAAAAGCGCGCTCCAGAAGTGGGCCGACCTTCGCGAAGACTTCAGAGCCGAACATGTCGCTGACGAGTTGGCCCTCGATGTCGCAACGCGGTCGACCGAACAGCAATTCGCAGCTGCGGCAGACCGTTCGATAACGTCGATCGGCGCCGATGATGCTGAAAAACGCCGGCAGCAACTGCAACACGTTGCGCAGAACGAGCTGCGTCGCTTCGAGCAGATTGGACCCGGGCTCGAGAAAAAACGCCCGGCCTCCCTCGGGAGCGATCGCCGGAGCGATCCGTGGCGCCGGGCGCTCGGTCACGGCGATGTCGTGGCCATTGCGGTGGCGGAGCACCAGCTTCTCGGCTGCGACAGGAGCGCCATCATTCAGAAAGCTGCTCCAGGAACGGCCGAGAACTGCCGGTTCGTCGTGGCCGAGCAAGCGTTCGGCCGCCGAATTCCACAATACGACGCGCCCATCCTTGTCGACAACCACGAGCGGGCACGGAACTTCGCGCACGAAGTTTGCGGACGGATCATGCGGTGGAGAGTGAGGCGGCATGTTGATCGGGCCTTGCAGCGGGGGCGATCGGCGACGAATGCTTTGCACGCGGCAAGCGGCGGAACGTTCCGTACTCATCGCGAGGAGCGAGATGAGCACGATGGGGCGTTGAATCCCGCCACTCGCCTTAGTGTACTCCACGTAGCCAACTTCACAAAGACATTTGCGTCGGAATGGGGCGACGTTTCGATGCCTCGATCAGGTCGATTCCGACCGCAAAGCCTAGCTCACGGGTTGGCGTTTCGCGCCAGCAGGCATAAAAAATCTGCAGTCACCCGATTGCTATCGAGAGGCGAGCCTCATGGACCTCTTTGCGAAGATGGACGAACTGAAACGGCATTGGACCGATCAGTATGTCACGGTGAAGCCGGAACGTCAGGAACTCAAGCGGTTCCTTGGCATCGTCGGCCGCGTCGTCACGGTCAATTACAATGGCCGGGCCATCATCGATTTTCAGGACGGCGGCTGGTACGACATCATCGCCTCGGAAGAGTATCTTAACCGACTTGACCCCGCCGAAGGCAACGCAAAATATAAGAATGTGAACAGCGCTCAGGTTATTCCCGACAAGCAAGGTTAGCGGCCCGTGGTCGAGTTGCCCTCATGATCCTGCTCATCGACAACTACGATTCCTTCACGTACAACCTCGTGCAGCGCCTCGGCGAAATGAATCCCGACATCGATCTGCAGGTGCATCGCAACGACAAGATCACGATCGCCGACATCGCCGCTCTCAAACCCAGCCACATCATCATCTCCCCCGGACCTTGCACGCCGAAAGAAGCCGGCGTCTCCAACGAAGTTCTCGTTCGCTTCGCCCCAACGATCCCCATTCTCGGGGTCTGCCTGGGCCATCAATGCATCGGCCACAGCTTCGGCGGCGAAGTGATCCGCAACGACCGCATCATGCACGGCAAAACGTCCCCGATTCACCACGACGGCAAGGGCGTCTTCGCCGGCATGTCCAACCCCTTCGAAGCGACGCGCTACCACAGCCTGGTCATCAAACGCGACACCTTCAAGAATCCCGATTTCCTCATCACCGCCTGGACCGACGAAGGCGAAATCATGGGGGTACGCCATCGCACCTGGCCCCTGCACGGCGTCCAGTTCCACCCGGAAAGCTTTCTGACCCTCGAAGGGCCGACGCTTCTCAAGAACTTCGTGGACATGAAGCCCTGACCGAAGTCCGTGCCGCGCGACCGACTTCCTCCGCGCGGAACGTGATGGCCATCGCGCAACTTTTCGCCGTTTCTCGCCACCCATCTCGCTTTTCGCCCGTTCGCCATAGAATTGGCAGCATGGCCGTACGCTTCTTCGAAGCGTCACCCCCCGGCACCCCTTCAGGATGTTTCGCAATGTCGGACGCCGCTCACCCCTCCGCACGAAGCGCGGGCATTTTGCTTCATCCGTCGTCGCTGCCGGGGCCGTTCGGCATCGGCGATTTGGGGCCGGCCGCGTATGCCTGGATCGACGCGCTGGCGCACGCCAAACAATCGTGGTGGCAGATTCTGCCGCTCGGGCCGACGAGCTACGGGGATTCTCCGTACCAGTGCTTTTCCGCATTCGCGGGCAACCCGGCTCTCATCAGCCCGCAGTCGCTGCGCGAGGAAGGGCTCATCGACGAAGCCGACTGGAGCGGCGCCCACTTCCCCACCGAACACGTCGACTTCGGTCCCGTCATCCTTTTCAAGCGTCGGCTGCTGCTCAAAGCCTGGGACAACTTCCAGGCCGGCCGCAGCCCGTGGATGCGGGAAGAATTCGAATCGTTCCGGCAGAACAACCGGGCCTGGCTCGACGACTACGCTCTCTACATGGCTATCAAAGACACTCGCAAGGGCGACGGCTGGCCCGATTGGCCCGATGAGCTGCGGCTGCGTCAGCCGGAAGTGATTGAAAAAGCCCGTAAAGACCTTGCCGGGGCCGTCGGGGCGTATTCGTTCCAGCAGTTTCTCTTCTATCGGCAATGGTTCCGCGTCCGCGATTACGCCCGCCAGCGCGGCATCAAAATCATCGGCGACATTCCCATTTTCGTCTCGGCCGATTCGTCCGATGTCTGGGCGAATCCGCAATACTTCCAACTCGACAAGGATCGCCGGCCGCGTTTTGTCGCGGGCGTGCCTCCCGATTACTTCAACGCCGACGGCCAACTCTGGGGCAATCCCTTATACGACTGGGTCGCCCTCGAAAAAGACGGTTTCTCCTGGTGGAAGGCGCGGCTGCAATCGTGCCTGGCCCTGGTCGATCTCGTCAGGCTCGACCATTTCCGCGGCTTCGAATCCTACTGGGAAATCCCCGCCGACAGCCCGACCGCACGCACCGGCCGCTGGGTGCCCGCTCCCGGCGTCGCCCTGCTCGATCGCTTGCAGGCCGACCTCGGCAAGCTGCCGCTCATCGCCGAAGACCTCGGCATCATCACTCCCGAAGTCGATGGTCTGCGGACGCGTTACAATCTCCCCGGCATGCGCGTTCTGCAATTCGCGTTCGGCGACGATTTCCGTAATCTCTATTTGCCGCACAATTACGAGCCGCGAACGGTGGTCTACACCGGCACCCACGACAACGATACGACCATCGGCTGGTATCAGAGCGCCCCCGAAAAGGAACGCGATCACGCTCGGCGTTATCTGGCTCGCGATGGTTCGGATATCGCGTGGGATTTGATTCGTGTCGCCTGGAGCAGCGTGGCCGACCTCGCCATCGCCCCGCTGCAAGATGTGATGAACCTCGGCACCGAAGCCCGCATGAACTTCCCCGGCCGGCCCCATGGCAACTGGAGCTGGCGCTTCGAGCATCACCAGCTCAATTCGTGGATGCTTGACCGTCTCGCCGAAATGACATGGCTCTACGGACGCTCGTGCGGCTGATGATCGAAACGGACTCGCTTGGCGGTCAATCGGGGGCGCCCAAGGCGTTGGCGTGGGTCACTTCCAACCCACATTCGCATTCTGCGCCAGGAAGCTCCTCAGCGCCGGATAGAAATCGGTCGGCAGCGGATCGTTATGCCCCAATCCCTTGAGCACGAAGAGCTGCGACGGCCCGTTGCACGCTTTGCGTAACTGCTCCGACTGCTTGAACGGAATCATCTTGTCCTTATCCGCGGCCGCGATGAAAATCGGCCGTCGGCACTGCGGAATCTTCGCCAACGAATCGAAGCGGTTCGTCATCACCCAGTAGCCGGGAAATAACGGCATCTGATAGTCGGCCACATCGGGAACGGACGTAAACGTCCGCTCGAGAACGAGGGCCGCGTGCGGGACCTTCGTCGCCTGATCGACCGCCACAGCCCCGCCGAGACTTTCGCCGTAAAGAATGATCCGCTCGGGAGCGATCTTCTGTTCCTTAACCAGCCATTGATACGCGGCCGAGGCGGATTCGTAACACCCTTGCTCGCTCGGGCTGCCTTCGCTCTTGCCGTAACCGGGGTAATCGAAAATCAGCACCGATTCCGTGAGCGCCACGCCGAGCGTTTGCGTCGCGGTTTGGCGCGATTGCAGATTGCCGGCATTGCCCGGGCAGAAGAGGATCGCGCCCTGGGCCCCTGGGATGGGTCGCCAGCGGGCGCTGATCTTGGCGCCGGCGGGCGTTTCGAGCGTCACATCTTGAGTCGTGGGAGCGGGAGGCTCGTGGGTGTCGTAGGTGCGTGGATGGTACAACACGCGGTTCTCCATCGACGTGCACCCGAGCACGAATCCCGCGAAAGCCAGCATCAACGCAAATCGCCGCACCGTTCACCTCCCGTTTCACGCGGCACAGATACCCGCAACTCATGAGGAACGCAACCGGAAATCGTGTCGGCGACTATTTCGTATTCGTCGTCTTGATCCAAGATTCGTCACAAGGCCGGAATCATGGGTTCCAAGCCGACCCCTTGGGGGTCGAATAAACCCGACGCCGCCCCCGCCCCGTCGACCCCCAAGGGGTCGGCTTGGGTCACACGTCGCGGCCGTTCGATTCAGATTCGGATCACGTTGACGCCTTCCGGCGAAATCGCACGCGGGTGGAGAAAAACGCGGAAAGGATCGAGAACGCTGCGGCAGCAAGCAGCCCCTACCTCACGCTCGATTTTCTGATGAAGGGCAAACCGCTCCAATAAAGAATCCCCGCGCGATCGTGCGTCACCCAAGCCGACCCCTTGGGGGTCGAATGAGCCCGACGGCATCCGCCCCGTCGACCCCCAAGGGGCCTACGCGTCCTACCATGCGTTCCGATCTGGATCCGTCCAGGGCGTTAACTTCGATAGCCTGGGGAATTTGTGACGATTCTGCCGGCGTTCCGTTGGCGAAAAACTTTTCGACTTGGGGTGCGAATTCTTGCCGGAGCGAGAATGGATTCGTATCCTAAATGCACTCCGAACCTCCGGAGCAAACTTAACCCGCCAGGAACGTGGAATGAGTTGGGAAATCGACTTCATCGAAGAGTTGCGGTTGCGGCGCTGGGCGCGCGAAAATTATGTGCCCGCCCCACAGCGTCAGCGAAACTGGCATCCTGTCGTCATCGACGAAATGTCGAAGAAAGACAGCGAACAGTACAGCACCTCCGGCTCGCTTCAGAGCAGCAAGGTGTAACTCCCCTCCCGCTCCCCAAAACGATCTCGCAGAACGCGCCCGAGGCCAACATCGTTGCCCTCGGGCGTTTTCGTCCCTGGCGGCTCCCCATATCCTTATCTGTTCTTCCGAATTCCTTGTCCTCTTGCGAACGGAACGATGCGATGGGTTTCTTCACCGGTCGAGTGACGTGCTGTCGGTTTCGCGTGTCGGGCAATACTCCCGGCATGTTCGGACCCGAACAATTGGGCCAGCTCGAAGAAGGCATGATCGGCAAACAACGCGTCGCCACCGGCGACGGCAGCCAGTTCGGCTGGGTGGCCGGCGATCACATCCTCGACACCCGCTTCGATCTCGCCAAGAACATCATCAACGACTCGCTCCAGTTCGGCATGCGCGTCGATGAGATCAAGATCCCCAGCGATCTGCTGCGTGCCTATTACATCGTCGAACTCGAAGCCCTCGCCGCCCAAAATCAAAGCGGCCACGCCAGCGCCAAGCAAAAACGCGAAGCCCGCAACATCGCCAAGGAACGCCTCGAACAAGAAGCGAAGGATGGCCGCTTCGTGCGCCGGAAAGCGACCCCGCTGTTGTGGGATTCGCCGTCGAACGAGCTTCTCGTCGGCACGACGTCGGCTTCCGTGATCGATCGGCTGCATTCGCTGTTCAAAGAAACGTTCGACCGTTCGCTCGAATTCCTCGGCGCCGGGGCGTTGGCGTTCGCTCATGCCGAAGTGACGCAGCAGACCCGCAGCGTCGACGACGCCTCCCCCACCAGCTTCGTTCACGGCCAAACCGAAGACATCGCCTGGGCGACCGACGAGCATGGCCGCGACTTTCTCGGCAACGAATTCCTCCTCTGGCTCTGGCACACCGTCGAAAACGAAACCGACACCATCAAACTCAGCGACGATTCCGAAGTCGCCATCATGTTCGCCCGCACGCTGCTGCTCGAATGCCCGCGCGGACAGTATGGTCGAGAAAGCTTCAGCAGCGACGGCCCCACGAAACTCCCCGAAGCTCACCGCGCCCTGCAAGCGGGCCGTTTGCCGCGAAAGACCGGACTGACGCTCGTGCGGCACGATCATCCGTATGAGCTCACGTTGCAAGCCGAGACGTTGGCGATTTCGGCGGCGAAGCTCCCCGTGGCCGAGGAAGAGGACGAACGGGCGCGCCTCGAGGAGCGTGTCAATCAGCTTCGCCATATGCTTGAAACCGTCGATCTGCTGTACGTCGCGTTCCTCCAACGCCGCCTGGGCGAACAATGGAAGCAGGAGTCGTCGAAGATCAAGAAGTGGTTGAAGGGGGATATCCCGCATCAGGCAGCGGGGTGAAAGACCCGGACGAAAACCCAGCACCGATGCCGTTACGATAAACGACCGGCATAAAAAAGCAAAAGGGCAACGAGCGGCATGTGCCATAACTCGTTGCCCTTCATCTTGATGTGCCGAAGAGAGGACTCGAACCTCCACCTGGTTGCCCAGACTAGCTCCTGAGGCTAGCGCGTCTGCCAATTCCGCCACTTCGGCTTGAAGCGATGTTTTCTAATCCTACGGGGATTGGCGCGATCGTCAAGCGCGCGGCGACGTCGAGTCGCCGCTCGCATCGCTAATTTCCAGTCGCTCGTTTGCCGACGATGCGGCGAATTTCCGCGTATTCGTTTTGCAATTCGGGGAACTCGAGCGAGACCCCCGCCATGTCGGTGAACCAGGCCGTGGCCAGGGCGTTTAATTTGGCCGCGTCGATCTTCGACGGATTGGCCTTATCGCTCAGGTCGAACGCCTTGGCGAAACAGGCTTCCAAAGCGAGGCTGTCGAGGTCGAGGTCGCGAGGCAACTGGCTCAACTCTTCACAGTAGCGCAGCAGCATTTGCGGCTGGCGACGGCGTTCGATCATGTAAAACGTAAAGGCCCAGGCCGTGCTGGTTCCCAGGTCCATTTGTTCATGGGCCGACTGCGTGAGTTGCTCCTTTTCTTGAGCTTCCGCGAGTTCGGCGAAGTATTTCTGAGCGCTGCGAAAATAGCGATCCATGGCCACATTCGCGAGAACCTCCGCTGGCTTGTCGAGCCGTTTTGCGGCGCGCAGTTGGTTGAACGTCGTGAGGTTCGCCCAGTTCGGCAGGCCGATGCCGCGATACGGGGCTCCCATGGGCGTTTCGAAGTAGCTGGCCAAGCCTTGAGAAATCCATTCGGGCGTGTGAACGTTGCGGGGCAGGATGCCGCTCGAGACGAGAAGCTGGCGCACGCCTTCCCGGCTCAATGTCGCCGTCTCGTGTTCTTCCTCCAGAGACTTTTGCACCAGGAGCAGCGTTTGGGCGAACGAGATTTGGAAAAGATCTTTGCCCACGATCGGGGCGTCTTTGTTCCAGACCGCTCCGTTGATGAAACTTTCGCGAGGAAGCTGAAGCTTCTTGATGAGCTCTTGGTTGTTGATGTCGAGAAATCGGTACGTGTCGTCGATGGGCCGCCACGCCATCAAGATGAAGTTGTCGCGCCGAGGCGTCAGGCCGTCGCCGATGAACGGCTGCGAACCCCACTCGGCATGCTTCAGCAAAAATTCGTCGACGGAATTGGGGACCACCAGAAGCTGGCGATACTTGGGCAGCGCCGGCTGCGTCAATTGGTCGTTGAGGGCGAACCAAAAATAGAACCGCTCCATGGTTTCGTGCAGTTTCCCGATGCGGCGTTTGACCAGGGCGTCGTAACCGGTGGGGAGATTCGTGAGGCCGACGTAAAAGCCCGAATCGCCGATGACATTGTGATAGCGCGGATCGAGTTTCGCCAGATGGGAGCCGAGGGACTGCACGTACGGATCTTCGCCCGCCGGGGCCTTTTTGAAGGCGTCGGCGACGCGGACATAATTTCGGCCGACGGGATTTTTCGGGTCGAGCTTGACAAACTCGTCCATCGCGACATGGAATTCTTTGTTAAGGCCATGATGGAGCGCCCAGGTGGCGGCAGCGAGGAATTTGCGTGCGTCTTTGCTGCCGGTCAGGTCCTTTTTGAAGATCTTCTCGTATTCCTTGTTGACCGGATCGCGCTGAATGCGGATGTACTTGATGATGGCCGGTGTGAGCGTCGGCAGATGCACGAAGCGCCCGTTCTTGCCCCAGGCATGGTCGATGAGATGGCCGCCGTATTCGAGGCCTTTGTCGTCTTTCTTGCCTTCGAACTTGATCCCCTTCGATTTCACTTCGAACGTGGCGACAACGAACGGGCCTTCGCTCGCCGCCTTGGGTTTGCCGGCGTCGATCGTCGAAGGCCCGGGTCCGGGCCCCGGCCCTCCCTTCGCATTGCCGATGCCGCCGGGCAACGAAGGAATGTTTTGAAAGACCTGACCCAGGTCGATTTTGACGTAGAGATACTCGGCGCGTGCGGACAGAGTGAACAACCCCATCGCGGCCATGATGAACACCACACATCGACGCATGCCGAGAACTCCTGAAATCGTCCGCTTCGTGCCGAAACTCGCACCCTTGTATTGTGAGGCCCACGGAAAAATGGGGCAACGGGAATCCGCCGAAAGAGCGAAAGGGGTTCCATCGATGCGTTCGCGGCTCTCCGCAGGAGAGCGCTGCCGGGGCGCCCTCTCTACCGACGTGAACCCGTCAGCGCTTTCCTGCGGCGACCCGCGAACGAGAGGTTGGACGTTCCGCAGAAAATCCCCCGCGGCGCTCCGGCCAAGTATAATTGAATCAACGAGCCCTTTCCCTGACGAGGATCCGACGATGGCGGAGCCGGCGCGAACGCACGATCTCGGGCCGCGTGCCGAGTTGCTTTTTGCGTTTTGCCGGATGCAGCTTCCGGCCATTGCGCTTTCGGCGGCGGCGAGCTATCGACATCTCGAACGCACATTCGATTTGTTTCGCTCGAAATCCGATCCGGGCGTCAACTGGACGGCTTATCTCGATCACCTTTAGCCGGTTGACTGGTTTCTCGCGGCGGCGTGCATCGATGGCGATGGCCGGGCATGGGAGACGCTCTTCGCGGCACGTGCGGGCCGCAGCGATTGTC
>JBAXFO010000040.1:0-13403 GCA_037139885.1 Planctomycetota bacterium | reverse complement strand
ATACATGCCCAAAGCGAGCGGCCAAGGCCGGGGCAATAGCGGCGTTTATGTCGGCCAGGCGGACAAGCTCATCCATTTGAAGGACACCAAAGGCGCCGGCAAAGCGGACGAACGCCGGACGCTGCTCGCGGGCTTCGGCACGCAGGACACTCATCACACGCTCAACACATTTCGCTGGGGGCCCGACGGCAACCTCTATTTCAACCAGGGCGTCTACATCAAGAGCGACGTGGAGACTCCCTATGGGTTGCGCCGTTATTGGGGCGGCGGCATCTGGCAGTTGCGGCCCGATCGGCTGAAGCTCGAAGTCTATGATCGTTCGATTCAAGGGAACAATACCTGGGGACATATCTTCGATGGTTGGGGCCGTTCGTTTTGCACGTCGGCATGGCCGGCGAACGTCAATCTTGTGCTTCCCGATTCGCCGCTCAATGCGTCGAACGACAAAGACGTCGTCCCTCCGCTCGCCATGACGAAGGTGGCCGATGGCCGGCATTGCGGAGCGGCATTCATCAGCGGTCGACATTTTCCGCCGGAGTGGCAGGGGAATCTCGTCTCCGGCAGTTTCGCCTCCCAGGTGGTTTACCGCTACGAAATTCGCGACGCCGGTTCGTCGTTCGCGGGCAAAGCGATGACGCCTCTGGTGACGTCGAAGCATCGCAAGTTTCGGCCCGTCGACATGCAGATGGGGCCCGATGGGGCGCTGTACATCGCCGATTGGTACGACGAAATTATCCAACACAATCAGATCGATTTCCGCGATCCGCGCCGGGACCATAGCCGTGGCCGAATCTGGCGCGTCGTCGCGAAAGATCGGCCGCTTTTGATTCCGCCGAAGCTCGTCGGCGTGCCGGCGGCCGAGGTCCTCGAACAATTGAAAGCGCCCGAAGATTGGACGCGGCAACAAGCCAAACGAGCTCTGAGCGAACGCGACGCGAACGAGGTGAAGGCCGCTCTCGATGTCTGGGTGAAGGGGCTCGACCCCAAGGACGCCGAGGCGCATCGCCATTTGCTGGAGGCGCTGTGGACCGCGCAGACGATCGACCGGGTCGACGCGGATTTGCTGGCGCGGGTGATCCGTTCGGAGGAGCCGCGCGCGCGGGCGGCGGCGGCTCGTGTTGTCGGGGCATGGGCCGATCGCCTCGCCGATCCGCTCGGCATGTTGCTGACGCTGGCGAAGGATGGCGATGCGCGGGTACGTCTCGAAGCCGTGCTGGCCGTAAGCCGCTTGACGGCACCGCGGGCGATCGAAGTCGCGACGGCGGCGCTGGATCAACCGACCGATACGCTCGTCGATTTTGCCGTCAAACGCACGGCCATCATCTTGAAGCCTTACTGGTATCCGGAGTTTCAAAAAGGCAAGCTGACGTTCGGCGGGCGATCCCGACAGTTGGCGTTCGCCCTGCAAGCGATCCGTGCGACCGACGCGCTGCCCAAATTGGCGACGCTCTTGCAAACGAAGCAGATTCCCGAAGAGAACCGGGGCGACGTGTACGCCCTCCTGGCGTCGAACGGGGACGAGGCGATGCAGCGGCTGGCCTGGGATTGGGCGACGACATCCCCCTCCGCTCCAAATATCGTTGGCGTGTTGGAGAGCTTGGCCGACGCGTTTGGGCAGCGAAAATCGCGCCCTGGCGGCGACGTGTCTGCTCTCAAGTCGTTGATCGCACATGCCGACGCCGACGTGGCCACCTCGGCTCTGCGTCTGGCGGGGGCCTGGAGATACGAGCCCGCCCGCGCGGCCATCGCCGATCTCGCGCGAGCGGATGACCTTCCGCGCCGGCGTGCGGCTGTGGCGGCTTTGGTCGCGCTCGGGGGACCGGCATCCACCGAACGACTCGAAAAACTCGCTGAGAGGGAACAGTCCTATGCCGTGCGCGTGCAGGCGTTAGCGGGATTGGCCAACATCGACGCCAAATGGGCCGCGACCTTGTCGGCGGAACTGCTGACCAAGCCCGCCGCGGCCGGCGACGACCCGAGCGATCTGTTCGTCGCATTCCTGGGTCGCTCCGGCGGAGCGGCTGCGCTTGCGGAGCAACTTGCGAAGACTCGTCCCTCGCAAGATGCGGCAAAGATCGGCTTACGCGTCCTCAATGCCCGCGGTGTTCCCGCAGGGCCGCTGCACGGCATTCTTCAGCAGTCCGCCGATCTGGGGAATGTCGCTCGGAATGTTTCCCCGGATGACGTCCGCCGCCTGCTCGGGCTCGTGCAAGCGCAAGGCGATGCGGCCCGCGGCGAACTCGTTTTCCGCCGTGCCGCTCTCGGTTGCCAGCAATGTCACGCCATCGGCGGAGCAGGGGGCAAAGTCGGCCCGGATCTCAGCAGCATTGGATCCAGTTCGCAACTCGACTATCTCGTCGAATCGATTCTGTTGCCCGACAAGGTGATCCGCGAGGGTTACAACACCGCTCACCTGATCCTCGACGATGGCCGGGCGCTGAGCGGGATCGTGGTGCGCGAAACGCCGCAGGATCTTGTCGTGCGAACTCCGGTCATCGATGAGTTGACCATCTCGAAGAAATCGATCGAGGAAAGAAACGGCGGTGGGTCGCTCATGCCGAAGGGATTGGCGTCGCTCGTCACCGATGCCGAACTTGCCGATCTCGTTCGTTTTCTCAGCGAACTCGGCAAGCCCGGACCGTTCGCGGTCAGTCATGTTCCGAAGGCGCGCCGATGGAACATACTGGCCCAGGGCACGCCAACTTTGGATGCCGCGACGCTCGGCAAAACGCTGCTCTCCGACGCACGGCTGACATGGACGCCGACGTTCACGAACGTCGCCGGCGAATTACTGCTTGCCGGAGCGGCGAATCCTGTGATCGCGACGTGCCAGATCGATGTGGCCTTGGCCGGGCCGTTGACGTTTCAGTTCAACAGCGCCGAAGGGTTGACCCTCTGGATCGACGGCGTGCCGATCGAAGCACGCGAGCGAGTGACGACGAGTCTTTCTCGCGGCATCCATACGCTCGCCGTCCGCGCCGATTTGCGCAATCGCAAAACCGCGACGCTGGCGTGCGCGATCGCCGAGACGTCGGGTTCGTCCGCACAGGCGACGTTTGTCGGCGGGCGTTAGGCGCTCCATCAGTGCGAGATTCGGCTGTAGCCGCGTTCGCAAGAACGAGGCAACAGCCGAATCACGCACGGTCATTTGGCTCACGGGACGATCTTGAGCACTCGATTGTTCGATGTGTCGCCAATGTAAACGACGCCGGTCGGCCGATCGAAGAAGACGCCGTGGGGCGAATTGATCTCGGCGGCGTTCGGGGGGGCCTTCCAAGCCGGCCGTTCCTTTCTTCCCTGTCCCCGCAAATGGGACAAGCTTCTTTTCCGCGACGACATACTTCCGGATGCGATGCGCAAGATCTTCGGCGATGAGGACATTGTCGTCGCGATCGATGGCGAGATGCTTGGGGTTGGAGCTCAGGGGAACATCCGAGCCGCCCGTATTCTTCGCGTCGAGCAAAGTTTCGACGGCTCCGTCGGGCCGGCGGACGCGGAGGATCTGGCCGCCGGAGTGCGGTTCGGGGATCGGGTTGTCGAAACGATTGCCTTTGGACGTGAGAGCCCGTGCCGATGTCACCGATGCTGCAACAGGCAATTCAATGAAACTGCTGTTGTTCGGAGCATGGTGGATACGTTGCGTCGCCTTGCGGTAGTCGGCGGGTTTGGCCCAGAAGATGTTCGGCACGAACGTCTGTGGATTGCGGTCGTAAACGGGGAACCAGCTCGATTGGACCTGCACCATGATGCGGTGCCCGGGACGGAAGACGTGGTTGGCGGTCGGTAGGGCGAAACGGTAGAGCAGGGGGGTGTCGGGGGCGATCGGTTTGGCGGCGGCGAAACTCTCTCGGTAGCGGCCGCGGAAGATGTCGGCTGCAACCATCAGTTGGTAACCGCCCATCGCGGGGTCGTCGCCGACTTGATCGGGATAGACGTCGATCAACTTGACCACCCAATCGGCGTCGGTGCCAGTCGTGGATGCGACCAGGTTGGCGATCGGTTCACCGGCGATCTTCATCGGGGCGGTCAGCGGTTCGGAAACGAAGGTCACCACATCCGGGCGACCCGAGGCGTCGCGCTGATCGTCGACCAGCCATTGCGGCCAGGCGTTGCCCGGTTCGTAGCCCATGGGCCGGATGGGGCGCCGCGTGAACGGGACCGGTTTGGCGGGATCGGAAACGTATTCCTCGAACGCCGAATCGCCGGCTTTCGGGGCCTCGTGGCTCAGTTTGAGTCCGGCGCGCAGATAGAGCGGCGTCATTTTAGCGGCCTTGTCGTCGTGAGTTTTCGGCGGCCAGACCGAATAGCGGCGCCAAGCGTTCGTGCCCGTTTCGAAGGCGGTGACCGGAGCGATGTCGGCTTTCGGGGCTCCGTCTTTGAGATAGTGGGCGAGAAAGGGGCCGAGGATCTTTTGGCGAAATTCGAGTGCGGTGTCGCTGCCGAATTTGAGCGCTCCCAGCGAATTGCCGTCGCCGATCATCTGGCCATGACGCCACGGACCGATGACCAAAAACACCTTGTCGTTCGCCGTATCGTTCGGCTTGATCGCTCGGTAAACGGCGGGAGCGCCATAAATGTCTTCCTGGTCCCAAAGACTATGCACCAACATCACGGGCGTTTTTAGCGGTTGCGCGGCCAACACCTTATCGACGGCTTGATCCTTCCAGAACGCGTCGTAGGCGGGATGAAGGGCGAGCTTGTTCCAAAACCCCAGTTGATCGAGGCCGCGACGCCGACCGAGTTCGCCGGCCGAGCCGGCTTGCATGTACATGTCGTAGTCGTCGTTATGGCTCCGCCACCAGCGGGCATCGCCGCGGCGCGTGGCGACCTGATTGTAAATCCAACTGGCGTTGATCTGCCGAAACGCTCCGTAGTGAAACCAGTCGTCGCCCATCCAGCCATCCACCATCGGATTCATCGGCACGGAGACTTTGAGCGCCGGATGGGGATTGACAAGGGCCATCAAGGGCAAGAAACCATCGTACGAGATGCCCAGGATACCGACCTTGCGATTGCTTTCGGGGATGTTTTTCACGAGCCACTCGATGGTGTCCCAGGTATCGGTCGCGTGGTCGACGGGCGTCGGGTTCTGCGGGCCGCTCAAGGGGCGGTTGACGATGTAGTCGCCCTCGGAGCCATGCTTGCCGCGGATGTCCTGCACGACGCGGATATAGCCCCCATCGAGGATGACGTCGAGCGCGTTGTCGTAGCCGTTGAGAACGGCTCCGAGATGAGAACTCTCCGCATGGCCGGTGAGCCGATTGGCGCTGTAGGGCGTTCGGGTCAAGAGAATCGGGGCTCCCTTGGCGCCCTTCGGAATCAAGATGACGGTGTGGAGTTTGACGCCGTCGCGCATCGGAATCATCGCCTGACGCCGGGTGAAATCGAAGCTGCTGTGAACCGGCTTGAATTCGGCCGGAATCTCGCTCGGCAACTCCGGACCCTTGCCGAGCGGCTTGGTTTCTGTTTGCCCGCCGGCCGCCGAGGCGAGGAACGCAACGCCGAAAATCGCGACGCGAAACGAGAGGGCGGGGGACTTGAGCTTCATGATTTGTCCTTCCCGGAGACGGCAGATCGTTCTGTAGACTTATGCCAGGGACCGAGGATTGGCATGAGGCGGCGCCGCGCGAGGCAGGGGCGAGGATATTTCTTTTGCGTTACGGCAGATGCCTTTTGAAAAGATTGACACTCCGTCCGCAGTCGGATACCCTTTCTCTTTCCCGACCTCTCCCCGCGACCGCCTTGGAGTTCAATTGCATGGCCGCTTCCGTTTCCCACGATGTATCCCACAGTGAGATGACGCGCGATAACGCGATTCTCTTCTGGGGTTGTTTTGTCGCACTCATTACCACCGCTTTCGGCTTCATTGCGCGCATGTTCCTGATCGGAACCTGGGCGCAGGAATTCGGACTCGATGCCGCTCAAGCGGGTCGCCTCGCAGGCATCGGTATCTGGCCGTTCGCCGTGAGCATCATCGGCTTCAGTCTCATCATCGACAAAATCGGCTACAAAATCGCGATGCTCATTGCATTCCTCGGCCACACCGTCTGGGCAGGCATGGGCGTCAGCGCTTACTTCCTTTCGCAACAGGGCGACAAGGAGACGGCATTTCAGCTCCTTTACTGGGGAAGCCTGATTTTGGGCCTCGGCAACGGGACGGTCGAAGCGTTTATCAATCCCGTCGTCGCCACAATGTTCAATCGCGAAAAAACGAAATGGCTGAATATCCTTCATGCCGGTTGGCCAGGTGGACTGGTGCTTGCCGGCATCATCACGATCTTCATCGATCAAGTGCCATGGTTCATCAAGGTCGGCGTGATCGCCGTGCCGGCGGTCGTCTATCTCATCATGTTGTTGCCTTGTAAGTTCCCGGTGCAGGAACGCGAAGCGGCTGGCGTAACCTATAAAGAAATGCTCGCAGAGTTCGGGATCTTGGGAGCCGCAGTCGTCGGCTTTCTCGTCACCCTGCAGCTCATCGACTTTTTCTCGATTGGCAAGGAGAGCCTGCCGGCCGAGCAAAAATACATCTTCATCGGCATTGGGGCGGCGATTGTCCTTCTCTTCGGTCTCTATACGCAGGCTCTCGGCCGTATTTTGATGTTTTTCATGATCCTCATCATGATGCCGTTGGCGACAACGGAAATCGGCACCGACGGTTGGATCACCAGCATTATGGAGGGCGTCGCTAAGGATAAATTCCATCCCGGCTGGATCTTGATTTACACATCGGTCATCATGATGATTTTGCGATTCTTCGCGGGACCGATCGTGCACGCCTTGTCGCCGCTCGGACTGCTCGCGTTCAGCTCGGTCCTAGCTGTCGCCGGCCTCTTTATGCTCTCGACAGCGGCGGGCGCGATGATCTTCGTCGCCGCCACTCTCTACGGCGTTGGCAAGACATTCTTCTGGCCGACGATGCTCGGTGTCGTTTCGGAACAAATGCCCAAGGGCGGCGCTCTCACACTCAACGCGATCTCCGGCATCGGCATGCTCGCGGTCGGTACGTTGGGCTTTCCCTTTATCGGCACGCTCCAGTCAACCAAAGAGATCCAATCCATCGTCAACAACGTCGAAGTGGCGAAGTTAGTGCCCGGCCTGGTCGAAGGCGGAAAGCTTACCGTAACTGCCCAGAAGACGATTTACGAGATCATCCCCTATACGGTCATCGACCAAAGCAAACTCGACGAATTGCTCAATAAACTTCCCCCTGCGGAGCGGACAACGGCTGCTGCCAAGATTGCCGAACTCCGCAGCGGCAGCAAACAGGGCGCTCTCGCCGATATGGCGATGTTCCCTGCCGGCATGTTGATCGGTTATTTAATCTTGATCGGGTATTTCGCCTCGAAGGGCGGTTACAAACCGGTGCATATGCCGAGCCCGGACGAACGTCCGTCTCCGATTGGGGCCGACGAATTCGGCACGATCAAGACGCCTTCGGGGCGGAACGTAACGAGGGACATCCGTTCCTGAGGATAGGTCGACAAAAAAGACCCGCAGCGGATAAGGATCCGCTGCGGGTCTTCTTTTTGATCTTCGTCGACGCCGTTACTGACCGCCAGGCGGTCGGTTGGGATAAACATTACGCTTTGATCTTACTCGCATGCCCCGCCTGGCCGAAGGCGATCATGCGGGCGATGCACACCTTCTTCATCGCGTCGCGGGCCGGCTTCATGTAATCGCGCGGGTCGAATTTGTCGGGGCTTTCGAACAACACTTTGCGGATCGCCGCCGTGATGGCGAGGCGGTTGTCCGTGTCGACGTTGATCTTGCGGACGCCGTTTTTGATGCCCAGTTGAATCTCTTCCACCGGCACGCCCCAGGTCTGCTTGATCTTGCCGCCGAACTTGTTGATCGTGTCTTGCAGTTCTTGCGGCACCGACGAACTGCCATGCATGACGAGATGCGTGTTGGGCAGCTTCTTGTGGATCGCGACGATCCGGTCCATGGCCAACACCTTGCCGTCGGGCTTACGGGTAAACTTGTAGGCCCCATGGCTCGTACCGATGGCGACGGCGAGAGCGTCGACCCCGGTCTTCTTGACGAAATCTTCGGCTTCCGCGGGATCGGTGAGGAGTTGATCGTGACTGAGGACGCCTTCCGCGCCGTGGCCGTCTTCTTTTTCGCCGTGCCCGGTTTCGAGCGAACCGAGACAACCGAGTTCGCCTTCCACCGACACGTTCACCGCATGGGCGATCTTGACGACATCGGCCGTGACTTGAACGTTGTAATCGTAGCTCGCAGGCGTCTTGCCGTCGGCTTCGAGGGAACCATCCATCATCACCGATGTGAACCCTTGTTGAATGGCGCTGACGCAAGTGCCGACGCTGTTGCCGTGATCCTGGTGCATGACGATCGGAATGTTCGGATAGAGCTCCGCCGCGGCGAGCATCAGGTGCCGCAGATACGCATCCTGGGAATACGAGCGGGCGCCGCGCGACGCCTGGATGATGACCGGCGAATCGGTCTCCTTGGCGGCTTCCATGATCGACTGAATCTGCTCCATGTTATTGACGTTGAACGCGGCCACGCCGTAATTGTTTTCGGCGGCATGATCGAGCAGTTTTCGCAAGGGGACCAAAGGCATCGACAAACTCCTTGGAAGAAATCAACGAAACGCAAACGAGAATCGTTTACAAACCTAACACGTCGTTCATGGTGTACTGTCCCGCGGGCTTGCCGGCGAGGAACTTGGCCGCAGCGAGGGCGCCGCGGACGTAAGCGTCGCGGGTGTGCCCCTTGTGGACGAGTTCCATGGTTTCGCCGAGGGCGCTGAAGATGATCGTATGTTCGCCGACATTATCGCCGACACGAACCGCATGCATGCCGATTTCCTTGACCGGGCGTTCGCCGACGAGACCATCCCGGCCATGCTGGATTTTGAAATCGTCGCCCCAGACATTTTGGATTTCGCGTGCGAAGTGCAGGGCGGTGCCGCTCGGGGAGTCCTTCTTGAAGCGGTGATGCCGTTCGATGATCTCGGCGTCGAACCCCTTGTCTTTGAGGGCCGCCGCCGCATCGCGGACGAGCTTGAATAGAACATTGACGACAAGGCTCATATTCGGCGCGAGCAATATCGCCGTGTGATGCGCCGCCGCTTCGATTTCTCTCTTCTCTTCGGTTGTGAACCCCGTGGTGGCGACGACGAGCGGCGTTTTGCGCGCGACGCACTCTTTGAGAATCGCCATCGTTCCTTCGGGCACGGAGAAATCGATGACGGCGTCGACGCCTTTTGGCAAGTTCGACGAGACGGCGACGTCAAGTTTGCCGAGCCCGCACAGTTCGCCGATATCTTTGCCGAAGTGCGGATGCGACGAAGAGTCCACCGCGGCCGCCAATTTCAGACTCGGATCCTCAACCGCCAACTGAACGATTCTCTGCCCCATGCGGCCGCAGGCGCCATGGACTGCGATCATTGTTTTCATGCTGCACTCCTCGCGATCGAACAACGTCAATTTCCCGACTTCCGTTCCAACCGTTCATTGTGCGAAGGCAACGGGTCAATGGGATCTCAAAATACCACGTTCCATCCGCCTACGAATACAGTTCGATCGCCTTGATGATCTCATCCAGATCGTTGGGCACTTGCACGGCACGGTTGGCGTAATTCGCACGGCGAACGCCGCGGGAGCCGAGGACGTCATCGAACGTTTTCTGATCGGTGCTGTGATATGCGACGGTGGCGGTGGGGTCTTTGAGTTGGTGGCCGGTGAGGATGCAGACGACGCGGTCGCTGGGGGCGATGATGCCTTCTTTGCGCAGCTTCTTGGCCCCGGCGACGGACGCTCCCGAAGCAGGCTCGCACCCCAGACCGCCGGCGCCGACTTTCGCCTTGGCGTCGAGAATTTCCTGATCGGTCGCCTCGCGAACCACGCCGCCGCAGCGATCGAGCGCCCGCAGCGCCTTCGAAAGGTTTACGGGATGGTTGATCTCGATGGCGCTGGCGATGGTGGCGGCGCGGATGTGTTCGGCGTCGAGGCCGCCGTAATAACCTTCAATGAGCGTCTTGTCGGGTTGGCCGTTGTTCCAGCGGAGGCCGTGCTTTTCGTAAAGCTGATAGAACGTGTTCGCGCCTGCAGCATTAATGATGGCGAGCTTCGGAATGCGCTGAATCAGACCCAGATCGGCGAGTTCGATGAACGCTTTGCCGAAGGCGCTGCTATTGCCGAGATTGCCGCCGGGAACGACGATCCAGTCGGGCGACTCCCAGCGGAGCGCTTCGAGGATACGGTACATGATCGTCTTTTGGCCTTCGAGGCGGAACGGGTTGATGCTGTTGACGAGGTAGATGCCGAGCTTGCGCGAAACCTGCTGCACGCGCTGCATGGCGTCGTCGAAGTCGCCCGCGATCTGCACGGTCAGCGCCCCGTGATCGAGCGCTTGCGCCAATTTGCCGTACGAAATCCGTCCGCTGCCGATGAAGATGACGGCCCGCATCAGCCCCGTGGCCGAACAATAAACCGCCAAAGAGGCGCTGGTGTTGCCCGTCGATGCGCACGCGGCTCGGCGAGCGCCGACCATTTGGGCATGCGTGAAGGCGGCGCTCATGCCGTTATCTTTGAAACTGCCTGAGGGGTTCATGCCTTCGTATTGCAAGAAAAGGCAGCCCGGATTCAGCCCGACATATTGGGCGACGATGTCGGCCTTCTGCAGAATCGTCTGCCCTTCGCCGATCGTCATAATCTTGTCGTCGGGGGCGAATGGGAGAAGTTGGCGGAAGCGCCAGATACCGCTGAAATTGAGCGGGTTCGAGCGATCCGCCCACTTTGACTCGAAGTCGCGCAGCGACCGAGGCGGGGGCAGACGATTCCAATCGTAGGCGACATCGAGCAGGCCGCCGCACTTGGGGCAGACGAACGACGTGTCGTCGATGGAAGCCGTGCCGCCACATGCGGGATTGATGCACTTTTGGAAAACGGCGTCGCTCAAGGCCGGTCGCTCGTGAGGGGAAAGGGGAAAGCCAAGAGATTTTTTAGCAGCGACGCCTGTGGTATGCAAGGTCCGAAGCGACCCCACGCGCAACCCGCCCGGGGCAGGGCAGGGGAAGCCGTGCCGTTAAAAGTCGCGATATTCCAAAGGCGCCTCGCGGCTGAGATCGGCCAGTCGGATGCCGACGCGGCCTTCGAGGATCGCCAGAAAGTGCGGCAACACCTCGTGCGCCCGCCAACCTTTGGTCATGTTGCCTGCGTAGTCCGCGACCTCGCCCGAGGCGAACGCCCGCACCAGACCGCGAAGATCGGCGACCGTGGCCACCAATCCCGGAGCGAGTCGACTGCGGCACGCGAAGTCGGGCAGCACCGCCGAAAGCAGCGTCACCGTCAGACTGACTTGGGGCGGATCGAGTTCCCGCTCCATCAAGATCGGGCACGCGTCGAGCGGCAAGCGTTGGGTTTTTTCGTAAAGGGCAAAGAAGTCGTCGAGAAATTTATGAGCCAGGCCGCGAATAACGGAGAAATCTTGAGCCGACTTCGCCGAACGGCGGGCGATTTCGATCAAGAGATCGTCACGTACGATCACGCGCGCCGGGCGATTCCATTCGCGCGCCTTGTCTTCGCGCCACAGGTACAGCTCGCGCACGAACGCCAGTTTACGGCGATCGAGCGCGCCGAGTCCTTTGAGTTTCCGCCAACGATCGCTCACCGAGTCCTCCGTAAGGACTTCCGGAGTTGAGACATTTCGTAAGCGTGCGAATTCTTCATCGGCCCACGAACGCCGCTTGAGATCATTGAGCGCCTTCTCGAGCCTCGCCCACACGGGCAGAAGGTAACGCACATCATCGAGCGCGTAATGAACCTGCGACGGCGCCAGCGGCCGATGCCGCCATTCGGTAAGCGTATCGGTTTTCTTGATGCGCTGACCGAGCACATGTTGAATGAGTGGGCCATGCCCCAACGGAAACGGATAGCCGACCAGCCCGGCCGCGATCTGCAGATCCACCAACCGCGGCGGTGTCTGGCCGCAGGCGAGGTAGCAAAGCCGCACCTCTTCGCGTCCCGCATGCGTCACGACCGTTCGCTGCGGATCGACGATCAACGACCAAAACTCCGCCAAAGACGGAAATGCGAACGGATCGATCAGATACAGAGCCGTGTCGGTCGCCACCTGAATTAAGCACAATTCCGGATGATAGGAGTTTTCGCCGACAAACTCGGTGTCCATGCCGATGACCGCACACTTGGCCAGATGCGCGCAGCAGTCGTCGAGCGCCGGTTGCGTTTCGATGAGCGATTCTTGCATTTGCGACATAGATCTTGTTCTTATTCCAAAAGTTCGTGTCCAGCCTCTGCGGCACGCTCAATATTGTCCTTCACTAACGCACCAGCCGCCATCCACCGGCAAGACGACGCCCGTGATGAACCGCGCCTCGTCGCTGCACAAGAACACCGCCGCCTCGGCACAATCGCCCGCCCGCCCCGGCCCTTGGGTGAGGGGCTGTTTCGTACGCAGAAAATCGAGGATGGCCTCGTCGTTAACGGCCCGGGTCGACATGGGGGTATCGATTAGGCTTGGTGCGATGACGTTGACGCGAATTCCCTGAGCCGCATAACGCGCCGCAGCTTGCCGGCTCATCGCGATCACGCCTCCCTTGGCCGCGGCGTAGGCCGCGGTATCGAAGAAATGCGGCGACGGCGAAATTCCCAGCACGCTCGCCATATTCAAAATCGCGCCAGGCCGCGACTCGGGCAACCAGCGGCGTATGAGAGCTCGATTCGTGAGAAACACGCTCTTGAGGTTAGCATGAAGGGTGATGTCCCAACCCTCAGCGGTGCATTCATGTAAGGCTCCATCGCCGTAACGGCGACCGCTCATGCCTGCGACATGGTAAAGAACGTCCATCCCGCCGAACGCCGACCAGGCTTCCTCCACCAACGACTCGACGGAGTCTTCCCTCGAGGCGTCGCCCACGAAATAGCGAACGTCGCCGCCAGGGGACAACTCGGCGACGGCCGCCGCCCCTTTTTCAGGCGATCGGCCGGCAATCGCCACGACCGCTCCCTCTTCGAGGAAGCGCCTCGCGGCCGCCAAGCCGAGACCTGTCGTGCCGCCGACAACCAAGCACCGTTTCTCGCGAAGTCGTTCGGACATAAAATACGAGCGGTTCCTTTCTCATCATCTGACACCATTCTAGGAAGCCATTCATGATCGAGGAACTGATCGATCAGAAAGTCGTGATCGATCTGCGCGGGCCATTCGTGTGCCTGGGGAAACTGGTCGCGTTCGACGAGCATCACCTGAGTCTTCAGGACGCCGACCTGCACGACCTTCGCGATACGCAGACGACGCGCGAGAACTACGTCGTCTCCAGCAAACGAACCGGCGTCAAACCCAACCGCAAGCGCGTGCTGATCTCGCGGGCGGAAGTGATCGCGATTTCACGGTTTCGAGATGTGATCGAGGAGTAACGT
>JBAXFO010000039.1:0-13498 GCA_037139885.1 Planctomycetota bacterium | reverse complement strand
GGCTGGCGCTGGCACAAGGATGACATGGACGTGCGCCGCCCGATGAAAGATTTCCCCTCGGAAGCGAACGCTACGATCGCCGCTCCCGAGGCGACGCCCCCGGCTCCTCCGGCTCAGGCGTAACGGACCAACCAGTTGAGCCGGGAATTCCGCCGACGTTCTGTCGCCCGGGTTCCCGGCTCTCCGCGTTTCCCGAAGGCATCGGCTTCCCCTCGCGCCGTCCCGGGCTTGACAATATGCCCCTGAAAATTAACATGAGCAACTGACCGCCTGTCATTCCCATGCCTCGCTAAGGGCCCCGGGAGGGAGCTTCGATGTCCGCGCAACCAAAACGTCGCCGCCTTGAAACGGAAATTATCGGCGACGTGACCGTCGTCAACTTTACCGACAAACGCATTCTCGACGACGAAAACATCCGCATCATCGGCGAGCAGCTTTTCGGCCTCGTGGATGACCAAGGCCACAAAAAGCTCCTCTTGAACTTCGCCAACGTCGAATATCTCTCGAGCGCCGCGTTGGGGAAATTCATCACGCTCAACAAGAAAGTGAGCGGCGTCGGCGGCAAGCTCGTGCTGTGCAGCATCGATCCAACCATCTACGAAGTTTTCGAGATCACCCGGCTCAACAAGCTCTTCAACATTCAAAAGGACGAACAGACCGCGCTGCAATCGTTCTGAACCGTCGAGGCGAGGCAGACACCTGGTATCCTGGCGTTCGAGGGAAGGCTGGTCCATGAAAACCCCGCCCACGGAAGGATCCGATTTGATCGTGATTGCGAGCGACTTGAATGAGGCTCGCCGCGTCCAGCGCCATATCGAAAAGCAGCTCAAGTCCACGTCGTTCAGCGAACGTGAAATCTTCGGCATCCGCCTGTCGCTGGAAGAAGCGCTCGTCAACGCCGTCAAGCACGGCAATCGCCTCGACCCTCTCAAGAAAGTCGAAATCGAATTCACCGTTCAGAGCGACCGCTTCGAAGTCCGCATCACCGATGAAGGTCCAGGGTACATTCCCGAGAATGTTCCCGATTGCAAGGCGGACGCCAATCTCACGCGTCCCGGCGGTCGGGGTTTGTTCCTCATGCGCCATTACATGACCGAAGTCGTCGTCGCGCCGCCGGGCAATCAACTCTTCATGACGAAAATTCACGCGAACGGATCTGCGACGTAGAATTCGCGGCGGAATCTCACCGCCGCCAAATTGTCTTTTCTTTGCCGTGCCCCTTGCGATAATGGGACTCGATCGTTCCCTTGCGAAGGAGCCGTTTCATGTCCTGTCATGACGAATCTCTGCTGCGCCGCCTCGACGAACTCGAAGCACGCGTCAAAACGTTCGATCGGTCGCGGCGCTTTCCTGGTTGGTTTGCGGCGCTCGTTTGCGGTTTCTTGGGGGGCTGGCTGGGGCAGTACGTCACCGATCCGGCGAGCGTGCGCGCCCAGCCCGATGCGGGACACGTCACCGCGAAGTCGCTCAAAATCGTCGACGACCAGGGCAAAGTCGTGGTGCTGCTCGCAGCCGACAAAATCGGCGGCAGCGCGCGCGTCTTCACCAACGCTGGAAACATGCTCGTCGCCGTCGAAGGAGATCCCGACGGCGGCATGGTGCGCATCAACGGCCACGACGGACTTGAGCGGGCTTTCCTCGGCGTCGGCGACCGCAAAGGGGGCGGGTTGCTTTACCTACGCGGCGCCGACGGCAAAAATCACCCGGTCAGCCTCGGGGTCGGCAACAAAGGGGGATATATGGCTCTCAACAATCTTGCCCTCAACAAACGCAGCGTCTGGCTCGGCAGCGACGACAGTGAGATCGGCGGGGCCGCGTTCGTTTACGATCGCCAGGGATACGTGCGCGCGGACATCGGCTGCAATCCTCAAGGAGGCATGATCAACATCTACGGCAGCAAGAAAGGGAAGTCGCAAATCTTCCTCGGAACCGGCAGCCTCGATCTCGGCGGCCTGATGTTGCTGCGCAACGACGACGGCAAAATTCGCGCCGAGATTGGCCAGGGAAGCAACGGCGGATACATCACGCTCAACGGCAACAAAGACGACCGCCCTCATGTCGCCCTGGCCACCAGCGACGACCAGCGCGGCGGCTATGTCCAAATTCGCGATAACAAAGGCGCGATCAAGGCCGAGCTTGGCATCGATAAAGACGGCGTCGGCTATGTGGATAGCCCCCGCCCGTAGTCCGCGCGCCGCGGCGGCGTCCTCCTCGATCCTCGGATGCCGCCCGGCAAGCGAAAACATAAGACAACCACAACTCCACCCGATGCCATTCTCACGCGATCCGCCATGTCCACGCCGATGATGCAGCAATATTGGGACGCCAAAGAGCGGCATCCCGGCATGCTTCTTTTCTTCCGTATGGGGGATTTCTACGAACTGTTCGACGCCGATGCGGAGTTGGCCGCGAAGCTGCTCGGCTTGACGCTCACCAGCCGCGACAAGACGATCAAGATGGCGGGCTTTCCGCATCATCAACTCGAAAACTATCTGCCGAAGATCCTGGCGGGGGGGCATCGCGTCGCGGTCTGCGATCAGGTGGAAGATGCGTCGCAGGCGAAGGGGCTCGTGAAACGCGAGGTCACTCGCGTCGTCACCCCCGGCACCATCACCGAAGACGATCTTCTGGATCCGCGCCGCAGCAATCATCTCGTCGCCGTCGTCCAAGTCGCCAGCGAAACGGTCGGTCTGGCGTGGCTCGAACTCTCGACCGGGCTTTTCCAGGCGGCCGATGTGCCGCGGATGCGGCTCGCCGATGAGATCGCCCGGCTCACACCGGCCGAGCTCCTGTGCGCCGAGCGCGAGAAAGACGCCGCCTGCGACGTCTTGAAACGGCTCGCCATCGCCCCCGCCCTGACGGTTCGGCCCGACTGGACGTTCGACCGCCGCACCGCCAGTGAATCGCTCACGAAGCACTTCCGCGTCGGCACGCTCAACGGCTTCGGTTTCGAGGATGGTCAGGCGTGTCTGCAAGCCGCCGGCGCGCTCTTGCAATATGCCCAGGAGATGCTCAAAACCGATCTCGGCCATCTGCGGCGATTGCAACCTTCGCGCGGCGACAAGATCCTGCAACTCGACGAGGTCACGCGCCGTAGCCTGGAATTGACGCGCACGATGCGCGATGTCAACCGCGATGGTTCGCTGCTCGCCGCCATCGATCGCACGGTGACGACCATGGGCGCCCGCCTTCTGCAGGAATGGCTGCTCACGCCGCTCGCGGAACGGGCGAGCATTGAAGCCCGTCTCGACGCCGTCGAAGAGCTCACGCAGAACGCCCTCCTGCGCGACGATCTGCGGCAGGCCCTTCAGCAAACGCATGATCTCCAGCGGCATACGTCCCGCGTCAGCACGGGGCGGGCGTCGCCGCGCGATCTCGCGGGCATCGGCAAGACTCTGGCGTTTCTGCCGCAACTCAAAGCCAAGATCACGAGCCGCAAGGCGAAGCTCATCAACGAACTCGAAGGCCAACTCGAACTGTGCCCCGATCTGCGGGCGCTTCTGGATCAAGCTCTCGTCGACGAACCGCCGCTCAGCCCGCGCGAAGGCGGGTTGATTCGCCCCGGCTATGACGCCATGCTCGACGAAATTCGCGAAATCGCCCGCGGCGGCAAGGAATGGATCACGCGTTTCCAGGCCGACGAAATCGCACGCTCCGGCATCAATTCCCTCAAGGTCGGCTTCAACAAAGTCTTCGGCTACTACATCGAGATCACCAACACGCACGCCGCCAAGATCCCGGCCGATTATCAACGCAAGCAAACCCTCAAAAACGCCGAACGCTACATCACGCCCGAGCTCAAGGAATACGAAGAGAAGGTTCTCTCGGCGGAGGAGAAAATCCAGGTCCGCGAATACGAACTGTTTCTTGTCCTTCGCGATCAAGTGGCCGCACAAACGTCGCGCCTGTTGCAAACCGCCGAAGTCCTCGCTCAGATCGATGTGTTGGCGTCTCTCGCGGAATTGGCCGTGTCGCGGCAGTATGTGCGGCCCGCGCTCGTCGACGAACCCATCTTGCGTTTGCTCGATGCGCGTCATCCGGTTCTCGATCAGACGCTGCCGCCGGGCACGTTCGTTCCCAACGACGTGCTCCTCGATGGCGACAACGGCCTGTTGTGGCTCATCACCGGCCCCAACATGTCGGGCAAAAGCACGTTCATCCGCCAAGTCGCCACGCCCACGCTCATGGCCCACATGGGCAGCTTCGTCCCTGCGCGCGAGGCGATCGTCGGCGTCACGGATCGCATCTTCACCCGCGTCGGCGCCAGCGATGAATTGAGCCGCGGGCAGAGCACGTTCATGGTGGAAATGACCGAGGCGGCCAACATCCTCAACAACGCCACCCGCCGCAGTCTCGTGATCCTCGACGAGATCGGCCGTGGGACGAGCACCTACGACGGCGTCTCCCTCGCCTGGGCCATCACCGAACACTTGCATCACAACATCGGCTGCCGGGCGTTGTTCGCGACGCATTATCACGAACTCGCCCAACTCGCCGAAACGTTGCCGAACTTGCGGAATTACAACGTCGTCGTCCGCGAGTGGGACGATGACATCGTCTTCATGCACAAAATCGCCGCGGGGAGCGCGGACAAAAGCTATGGCATCCACGTCGCACACCTGGCGGGAGTTCCCGGGGAGGTTCTCGACCGGGCTCGTCAAGTTCTGGCGCAACTCGAATCGCATCATCTCGATCGCGAATTGCCCAACATTAAACGCCGCCGCCGCGAGCGCGTTTTCGAGGTGCAGCCGACATTGTTCGAGTGAGCGCCGAAGAGAAAATACAATTTCGTAGCCGCTCGCAATTCGTTAGAATCCTCGCGTAGCGTCCCCTCCCCATGTTCACCGAGGCTGACATGCGCATCGCTGGAATGGTCCTCATCGGTCTGGGATTGTTGGGGGCTGCGTTCGCCGTCCTCATTCTGTTTGTCGGCAATCCGGTCGTGGGGGTGGCGTCGCTCGTTGTCGCCTGTATCGTGGCGGTGGGCGGCTATTTCATGGTGCGCGGCACGAAGCCGGGCGTCGTCAGCGGGGCGCACGCGCCGGGTAGTCTGGTGGGGGCGTATCTGGCGGATGTTCCCGAGTCGCGTCGTCTGGGGACGACCAATTACGAAGTCTTCTATCAAACCCCGATCGCCGGCAAAAATGGCCGGCCGTCGATCCTCTTCGTCCGCATCCCTGCCGCCGCGCCGACGACTTTGCATTTCACCGCGGAAACGTGGCTCGATCGGCTCGGGAAATTCCTGCGAATCGCCCGCGAAACGCAGACGGGCGATCCCGCCTTCGATGATGCGGTCTATGTGCGGGCTCCTTCGGAAGAGTACGCGTCCCAATATTTGGCGGATCCCGACAAACGGGTCGGCGTCGCCTTGCTTCTCAAGAGCGGCTTCGGCGACGTTCGACTGAGCGGCGACACGATCGAAGCCGCCTGGACGAATTTCGATCCGACGAAACACGATCGCGAAGGCCTCGCCGAGGAAGCGGCCGGGGCGCTCCGCGTCTTGGCCTCGCGATTGCCCGTCGTCGGGGACGACTTTCAACCGCCAACGGATTTGTCGTTCATCGCCTATGTCGCTCTCTGGGTCGTCACGGGCTTCTTCGCGGCGACGGGAATCGCGTTATTCCTCTACCCGCCCATTCGCGGCGGCGATTTGTTTCGGGCCGGGCTCGAAGCGTTCGCCTGGGAGTTTCTCTTGCTGGCCGTGCTCTCAGCCGCGCTGTTGCGAGGTACGTCGGTCTCTCATGATCGGTGGTTTCTGCTCGTCGGCATTGGCTTCTTTCTGATCGGGCTGGGAAGCTTCGGTTCCCTGGCCGCGGGCAACGCCTTGCTCGACACGAAGCCTCATGAAGAACGGGTGGCGCCGATCATCAACAAACGCCTGAGCCGAGGCAATCGCGGCGGAACGACGTACTACGCGATCGTGCAGTCTTGGGATAAGCCGGGTGAGACGGTCGAATTTTCCGTTTCGTTCAGCGACTACAATCAGATTACCCCCGGCCGCTCGCGGATGCTTCTGGGGATCGGGCAGGGCCGCTTCGGCGTGCCTTGGGTGAAGTCGCAAGCGTGCCAGCCGTGATGATTCCGCGGTGACGTGGACGTGACGGCGTCGACCGGCAGTTGATCCATGTTGCCAAATATTTGGAGAATGCTGTGTCGTCCGCCGTCGAAATCGAGCAGGTGACGAAGACGTTCGGCGCATTCACGGCCGTCGACGCATTGTCGCTCCAAATCCCGAAGAACACGATCTACGGCTTCATCGGTCCCAACGGTTCGGGCAAAACCACGACGCTGCGGATGATCATGCGGATCTACCTGCCCGACCGCGGCACGGTTCGCGTGCTCGGCGACGCATCGTGGCATGCCGCGAGCGATCGCATCGCGTATCTGCCGGAGGAACGCGGGCTTTACAAGAAGATGAAAGTTCGCGAACTCCTCCGCTTTTATGCCGCGCTCAAGAGCTTTCGCGACAGCGACCGCGCCATCACCGAATGGCTGGAGCGCATGAATCTCGGGCCGTGGGCGGAGAAGCGGATCGAGACGCTTTCCAAGGGGATGTCGCAAAAGGTGCAATTCATTGCGACGGTGATCGCGAAGCCGGAACTCGTGTTGCTCGACGAACCTTTCAGCGGACTCGATCCGGTCAACGCCGACGTGTTTCGCGAGGCCGTGCTCGATTTGAAGCGACAGGGGACAACCGTCATCTTCTCGACGCACGACATGGCGGCCGCCGAGCGCCTGTGCGATTTCATTTTCATGATCTATAAGGGCAAGAAAGTGCTCGATGGAACCCTGGACGCCATTCAAAACTCCTACGGAAACGACACGATCGCCGTCCGCATGGCGGGTGCGGCCCGGCTCGAGGGATTGCCCGGCGTCGAGAGCGTCAGCGATTTCGGCAACCATCAGGAATTGCGCCTGACCAAAAACGCCGATCCGCAACGCATCCTGGCCCTGCTCATGGAACGCGGCCCCGTGCAACGCTTCGAACAAACGCGCCCCTCGCTGCACGATATCTTCGTCCGCATCGCGGCGCCGGCGCCGGAGGAGCATCATGCGTAAGATCCTGGCCATCGCCCGGCGCGAGTTGTTAGCGTCGGTGAAAACCCGCGCGTTCGTCCTTACCATCTTGCTCATGCCGTTCTTGATGGGGATTAGCCTCGGCTTGCAATCGCTTTTCAAGTCGTACGAGGACGCCAAAGAGAAGCGCTACGCCATCATCGATCGCTCTCCCGACGAGAAGTTGGGCAAGGAGCTTCAGAAAATCGTCGGCGTCATGCAGACGGCGCAGGTGAAAAACGCTGAGCTCCGCAGCGTGATCGGCGCGAAGACGACGTTCGATCTGATTCCGCCTGCGACCGGAGCGGACGCTGTGGCGAAGCAGAGATACGAACTTTCGCAGAAGATCGACAAAGGCGAATACGAAGCGCTGATCGAGATCGGTGAGCATGTTCCCGAGATGCGCTTGGCGAATCTTCTCGCCGACCCGGCAGCGATCGCTGACGATTCTGCCGTTCGCTACCAAGCCAAGAACCCGGCCGCGATGCAGTTTCGCCGCGTCGTCGAGCTGCTGCTCAATCAGGTCGTGCAGATGGAGCGGTATCAAGAGAAGGGGGTGCCGCTGACCACGATCCTGCAAGTGCAGCAACCGCTCATCGTGAAAACGAAAGCTCTCACGCGTTTCGACGCCAAGACCGGCGCTTATGTCGACGGCGCCGATGAGACGCAGATCATCAACATGATTCTGCCGGCGATCTTGATGGTCCTCATGTTCATGATCATCATGATCGGGGCGACGCCCGCGATGCACGGCGTCGTGGAAGAAAAGTCGCTGCGGATCGCCGAGGTATTGCTGGGTTCCGTGACGCCGTTCGAATTGATGGCGGGCAAGCTGCTCGGCGTGCTGGGCGTGTCGCTTACCATGGCGGCGGTTTATCTGGGCGGCGGCGGTTTTCTGGCGACCTATTTCGGGTTCGCCGAGCATCTGCCGCTGCATCTGATTCTCTGGTTCGTGCCCATGCTCGTGTTGGCGCTGTTGATCTTCGGTTCGCTGTTCATCGCGGTCGGGGCGGCGGCTTCGGACATCAAAGATACGCAGACGCTGCTCATGCCCATCATGATGATCGCTTGCTTTCCGCTCTTCGCGCTCAGCCCGATCATTCAAGATCCGAACGGCCCCGTGGCGAGGGCGTGTACGTTCTTTCCGTTCGCGACGCCGATGCTCCTGGTGGCCCGGCAATCGGTGCCGCCGGGGGTCCCGCTCTGGGAGAAATTGGTCGGCGTGATGCTGGTGCTGGCGACGACGTTCGTTTGCGTCTGGGCGGCGGGGCGGATCTTTCGCATTGGCATTTTGTCGCAGGGCAAAACGCCGCGGTTCATCGATTTGCTGAAGTGGGCGGCGAAAGGGTGAGTTGGCGTTTCACGCAGATCCTTCAGGACGACTTTCACGCAGCTTGATGCCGATTTCAAAGCGAGCGCCGGAGCCTTCGTCGCTCCACACGTCGATCGTGCCGCCGAGGCGTTGCACGATATCGCGGACCACGGAAAGACCGATGCCGGAGCCCCGCTCTTTGGTCGTGAAGAAGGGGTCGTAGATTTTGCTTTGGAGGTCGCGGGGGATGCCCTGGCCGTTGTCTTCGACGGTGACGACGGCCCAGGCGCCGGCGCCGCGGCGATCGACGCGGGTGCGGATTTCGAGAACGCCGCCGGTCGGCATGGCGTCGCGAGCGTTGAGGCAAAGGTTGAGAATCACCTGCTTGAGTTGCAGGTCGTCGGCGATGACGGTGATTTCCTCTTTGGGGAACCGAGTCGAAACGCGGATATTCGCCGGAATGACGTTCTTGAGAAGCAGCAGCGTATCGTGGATGACCTTATTGAGCGACAGCGCCTGACTGGGCCGGGTGAGGTTTTTGCCGAGAGCGAGAATCTCCGCCAAGAGTTCGCTGGCCTGCGTGGCGGTGCGTTCGATGATGTCGAGATTTTCAACGAGGTGCGGTTGGTTGGCCGCCTCGATTTTCAAGACGCTGGCGGTGCCGATCACGCTCATCATGAGGTTGTTGAAATCGTGCACCGTGCCGCTGGCGAGCCGGCCGACGAGTTCGAGGCGTTGCGCTTTGACGAGTTCTTCTTCGAGCCGGCGCTGACGCGTCATGTCGATCACGATCCAGGTGCTGCCGACGACCTTGTCTTCCTGGCGAAGGGGTTGCACGATCGCCAGGCCGATCTTCAAGGCGCCGTCGACCGAATGAATGCCGAACTCGAAACGGGCGTCTTTGCCATACATCGCTTCCTGGATGGCGATGCTCACGCGCGGGCGATCGGCGGCCTCGAACAGCTCCTCAAAAACGCCCGCAGCCGCGAAATGGCCCGTGTCCGCGCCCAAAAATTGCTGGGCGGCGGGGTTCATGAACAGCACGGCGCCGGCCGCGTCGAGCTGGAACACCATCACCGGCAGCGTCTCGACGAGTGACTGGTATTTTTCCTTGGCCGTCAGCAGAATGCGCTGGGCAAGCCGTTCCGCGCTCACGTCGGCGAACGTGGTCACGAGTTGCGCGCCTTTGGAATTGGGCGAAAACGCCGTGCCGACGGGGAGCGGCATGGAGTTGACAAGCACCCAGCGAACTTCGCCCGAGCCCCGGGGCAGGCCGATGACGACATTGCGAATGGGCAGTTTGATTTGCAAGGCGAGGCGATCGGGTTGCTGGTCGCTGGGGCAGGGGCTGCCGTCGTCGCGCAGACAGCCCTGGTCGGGGCAAAGCCAGGAACGGCCGATAAGCTGGTCGATCGTCATGCCGAGGATGTTGGCGGCCGAGGGATTGCCCTCGATGATGACGCCGGCCTTATTGTAGACCAAGACTCCTTCGGCAAGCGCTTCGAACACGGCTCGCAGCCGGGCCTCGGATTCGCGGCGGGCGAATTCGGCTTGTTGCAGGGCGGTGAGATCTTCAAGCACCCAGACCGCCGCTTCAGGCCGGCCGACGTTGCCCAGATCGATGGGCGCCGCCCACGTGAAAAGCGGCACGCGGCGGCCATCGGGGCGATGCACGATAATGTCGTTGGCCGTGCTCGTCTGGCCGTAACGCAGAGCCTTGGCGATGGGGAGGTCATCGGTGGGATAGACCGAACCGTCCTGGCGGTGCAGGCGATAGACTTCGGCGATATGGACAATCCCGGCCGACATGTCTTCGCGTTGACCTAAAAGTTGGCGAGCGCGGGCGTTGACCAAAATCGGCTGCCCGTTGGGGCCTTGGACGAAAAAGACGCCGGTCGGCATGTTGGCGATGAGCGCCTGGAGCATGCCGGCGATGCGGCGATTCTCCTGTTGCAGATGGCGTTGATCGGTGATTTCCTCGACGACGCCGTCCCAGCCGTCGAGCAGGCCGTCGCCGGTGTAATGCGGAGCGAGCGTGTCGCGCACCCAGCGTTGAACGGGGCGCGGATCGGCCACGGTCGGCTCAGGAGACATCCCGAGAATGCGATACTCGCAGGAAACCGTTTGCCGCTGCATGGCCAGTTGGGAAATGCCGGCGATGACGATCTCGCGATCCTCGGGATGCACGACCGCAAGCCACTGCGAAAACGGGCCGACGAGTTGCTCGGCGTCGATGCCGATGATGTCTTTGCTGGCGCGGCTGACGAGCACGATCTCCGCCTCATTGAGCAGCGTGGCGCCCCCTTTGAGTTCGGGCTTGCTGTCCGATGTCGTTTTCACCGGCACGCCGTTGGGCAGAAACGTGATGCCGTGGTTCAGACGCACGCTGGTGAGCACGAGAGGAATATGGCCGACGACATGGCGATAGCGGGCTTCGGTGGCGCGGATCCAGCCGACCGACGCCCCAACCAAAAGCGCGATGCCGCACTGAGCAAGGAGATTGCCCTGGAGCGGGCTGAACGCGGCGGGACTGACGCCCAATTGCGTGGCCCAGACGAGGGCCGCGGCGCAACCGGCGAAGGCGGTGACCGTGCCGCCGCGCAGGCCTTGGCGGATGCTGCTCCAGACCACGAGCAGCAGCGAGATTCCCCACAGAGGCCACGCCGCGCTGGCGATTTGTCGATGCAGATGAACCTGAATGAGCGACAGGAGAAAATTGCCGAACGCCAGGCCGGTGAGTTCGATGCTTTCGCCGAAGGTCCACGGCCGCACGAGCGTTTTTTTGCCGTTTGGCGGGGGCAGCACCTGCAGGCGCTGGAGAGACCTCGTGAAGTTGACGAGCAGAAACGGCGTAATCACCAGCGAGCCGAGCATGCCCGCAATCCAGTCTTCGCCGAAGCGTCGGAAGATTGGGACCGCGGCCGTGCGCGGATCGAAAACGGCAGCGAGCGAGATCTGAGCGACGGCGGCGAGAGCGGCGGCGACTCCCGGAACCAGCAACAGAAACAGGACGGCGGACCGAGGGTCGTCGAGATGGCGCGAACCGCGCGCCAGAACGGTGAAGAACCACCATGCCGCGGCGACTTCGAGCGACTGCACCACGCCAATGAGCGATGCCTGCAGCGGCGTCATCACGACGCCCGCCGGAGTGAAAGCCAGTGCGATGCCCACCACCGCGATCAAAAGCGCGACGAGAAACCGCGGTCCAAACCAGACGGTTCCCGCGAGGGCGACGCCGAGCATGGGCGACCACAACACCGTGTCGGCGCGATCGAACATGCCGGCGCAAAAGCTGGCATAGACGATGAGCGTGAGAATGCCGCCGCGTGAGGTTGCGGGGGGGGATTCCGGCGTCTTAAGTTCGCGCGGTGGGAGGTTGGCCGCCACGAATGCCTCGGTACACAAGGGGGAACACGTCGTACAGGCCTGGCGAATCCGGAAATTCTATGATGTTTTCGTTGGTAATGGGAGCGAGAATGCGGCGCATTTGGAAGACTTTTTTTCAAACGACGCGGCCTTTCCTCCCGAACCCACGCGCCGGTCCCAGAGAGACCGCTCTAGTTTCGGGGAATTTTATCCGCGTCGGGATCGAAGTCGAGGGCGAAGAAGAGCGTCAACATGCCGATGCCGATGGCGGCGGGAAGAAAGGCGCGCGGGTAATCGTCGTGGGTCCAGTCGCGCAGTTGACTGACCAGAAAATTGCCCACGAATTGGCCCAGGCCGTTGATGAGCACCAAGATTCCCTGGGCGCTGGCGCGGTAGTGGTGGTGGGCGATGCGATTGACGAAGACCTGGCCAGCGACGAGAAAGCAACAAATGTAGATGCCGTGCAGGAGCAGCGAGGGGATCACAAGGGCCGCCGGACCGCCGATCGCGAGGGCGATGAGAGCGAGCCACCAACTCGAGATGCCCAGCATCATGGTTCGTTTCTGCCCGAACCGGTCGAGAATGACCGGCAGCGCCGCCAACATCGCCACTTCCGTCGTCTGCGCCAGAGATAGAATCGCGGGCAGCGCCGCGGAATCGGGGAGCAAGCCTTTGACCAGCAGCGATGTCATCTGCATGTTGAACGGCCAGCTGACATAGAGCGTAAAGAGGCACACGCAATAAACCGCGAACGCCCCGACGCGGAAAAGCTGGAGAGCCTGGAGCGGGGCGTCGAAGGCGCGCCGCCAGAGTCCATGGTCAAGCGGCGCGATGCGACCCCGCAGCGGCGGCGTCGCCGGCAGCGTGAAGGCGTAGATCGCCAACGCCCAGGCAAATAACGCCCCCGCCCGCAGCGAGTCTTCCAGCTGGCCCAGCGATGTCTGCCAAAGCCAGGCGCTCAGCAGCCAACCCGCGACCATCCAGCCGACCGTGCCCCAAAGGCGGATCGGGCCGAATTGTTGTTGCGGCATATCCAGATGCCGAAATGTGAGGGCCGCCCCGATGCTCATGATCGGCATTTGAAACAGCCAGAAGAGCAGAAAGATCCAAAACAGCGGCCAGGAGGCTGTCGTTTGCGCTGCGATCCAGAGCATGAATCCGGCGATGACGGCACACAGACTGATGCAGCGTTCCGCCGCCAACCAGCGATCGGCGATCTGTCCCCAAATCATGGGAGCCAGGACCGAACCCAGAGCGGCCGTCGACCAAACCCAGGCGGTTTCCGTGTTCGTCAGGGCGAGCGACTTGAGGTAGGGACCGAAGACCGGCGCCCAGGCGCCGAGAATGGCATACTGCAAAAACATCATCACCGACAGGCGAACCGTCAACGACGCATCCTTTCGTTTAAAAGCCGGCAAACGCTCCATGAACGTGCCGTCATGAGTCGTAATTCGGCCGCACTCCCGCGAAGATATATAATACGAGAGATTCGCCCTGAATCGAACCACGCCCCTGAACGAATGTGCCGCGAGCGCTTCGTTTGCTTGAGAATCATCGACCATGCCGCGCGACCCCTATGAAGCCCTTGGAGTCTCGAAGACTGCGTCCGAAGACGAGATCAAGAAGGCGTATCGCAACTTGGCCCGCCAACATCATCCGGACCGCAATCCCGGCGATAAGCAGGCGGAGGCGAAGTTCAAAGAGATTCAAGACGCCTACGACGTGCTCAGCGACAAAACCAAGAAAGCCCAATACGACCAATTC
>JBAXFO010000038.1:0-13597 GCA_037139885.1 Planctomycetota bacterium | reverse complement strand
CGTTCTTCGACGGCACGACGCGAAAGCTGCGTCTGGAAACGGAGCGTTTGGCCAAAGCGACGGCCGCGGGTCGAAAGCTCGCCAGCGCCATCTCGTACGCCGAAGAATGCAGCCTAAAAAGCTTCAGCCAAGCCGCGTAAAATTGTGTTACGAATGACAGAAAGCAAGAGTGAGTAGTACAGAGAGTTTACCGAGACAATTGCCGTTTTCTGCAGTTTTTTCTCGATCGAAACATTGTCGTCCAATCAGCGCCTCTCTGTGGTCTCTGTGTCTCTGTGGTTCAAATGTCTTAAGGACAAATTTCGTCACGGCTACGTCGTCACGGTTACGTCGTCCGACAGACAGTCGTGGCATACGGGATTTCGATCCGGGATCTTCGGAAACGAGACGAAGACCCCGGTTCGCCTTGCCGACGTGCGGCTTTTCGCGTCAAATAAGGGGCGATGCATTTCTCGACGTCAAGGGGAAGGGACGACCCATGGCCGTGCGCTTTGCCGTTCTCTCCAGCAGCAGTTCCGGGAACGCCAGTTATCTCGATGTCGATGGCCATGGGGTGCTCGTCGATTTCGGCGTCGGGCCGCGCAAGCTCGCGCGCTTGCTCGATTGCAATCAGGTCGGCTGGGACAGCGTTCGGGCCGTCGTCCTCACGCATCTACACAGCGACCACTGGAACGAGAACACGCTCAATTTGATGGCCCAGACGGGCACGCCGCTTTGGTGCCATGTCGAACATGCCGCGGAACTCGAACGTCGCAGCGAGGTCTTCCACGATCTGGCGCGGGCCGGGTTGGTGCGTCATTATCAGGCGAACCAAACGTTCGACCTCGGCTCCTGCACCTGCACGCCGCTGCCGTTGTGGCACGATGTCGTCACCTTCGGCTTTCGTTTCGACGGCGCCGCCCAACCGTGGGCTTTGGGTTATGCGTCCGACCTCGGGTCGTGGGCGAGCGATCTGGTCGATCGGCTCGCGGAAGTCGATTTGCTGGCGCTGGAGTTCAACCACGATGTCGATTTGCAGTTAACCAGCGAACGTTGCCGACAACTGATCGACCGCGTGCTGGGCGACGAGGGCCATCTCTCCAACCGGCAGGCATGCAATCTCCTGAGCGAAATTCTGCGGCGCACGGCTCCGGGCCGGCTTCGTCATGTCGTCGCGCTGCATTTGAGCCGCGACTGCAATCGGCCCGATTTGGTGCAGGCGGCGGCGGCGAAAGTGCGCGACGAACACCAGGCCGACTTCGTGATTCACCCGGCGGACCATTCGGAGCCGACGCCCTGGTTTCCGCTGCGCGTGCGTCCCTCGTTCGCCAGCGCGACGTATTACGAGGTCGGCGACATGTTGTTCTGATGGGCGATTTCCCGCAGACGAGGGCGCGCTCTCACCTTAAAGGCCAGGAAGCATCGGCATGGTCGCCGCGACGGCAGAGCCAGTGGCGGAGGAATCCCAACCGCACGTCGTTCCCGCGGGGCAAGCGTCGCGGCGGAGCCTGATCGCGGGCCTCGTGGGCCTGGGCGTCGCGTTACGGCTTCTTCACTATGTCTGGAATCATACGATTTGGTACGACGAATCGGTCCTTCTCTTTAACGTTCTCGACAAAGGCTTTCTGCGATTGCTCGGCCCGCTCGATTTCGAAGTCGCCGCCCCGCCTCTTTATTTGTGGAGCTTGCGGGCAAGTTGGCTCCTCTGCGGCGATCACGCTTATGTTTGGCGTCTGCCGCCGCTGCTGATCGGCTGCCTCACGCTCGCGCTCCTGGCGGGCCTTGCCGTGAAGACCCTCAATGCGGGCCCGGCGGCGTTGTTCGTCGCCCTGGTTGCGTTCTCGGATGCGTTCGTGGTCCTCGGGTCGACGATCAAGCCGTACATTCTCGACGCGTTTTTCGCGAGCGCCATCCTGTACGCATTCATCGCGACGCAGAACTGGCCGACGCGGCGACGAATGCTGCTCTTCGCGGCCGCCGCCCCCTTGCTCATCAGTTTCTCGTATCCGATGATCTTTCTCTATGCGGGGCTGGCGCTCGGGTTCTTGCCGGCCATGCTGGACCGGAGGACGCGTTCGTGGATCGGAGCGCTCGCTCTGCTGGCGACGACATCCGCGACTTTCGTCGTCCTCGCGCTCGGCCCGATGCACGCCCAGCGCGTGCCCGTGCTCGTCGCGGGGTGGATGAACAAGTTTCCCGATTGGTCGCGTCCCGCTTCGGTTCCGGGCTGGACGCTCGGCAACACGGCGCTCGTCTTCCATTATTGCTTCAATCCCGTCGGTGTGGGTTGTCTGCTGCTCACGGGCGTCGGCGCCTGGAGTTGCTTCAAGAAGGGCCGCGGCGATTGGGTGGGGCTTTGTCTCGGGCCGGTGGCGGCGTGCTTCGCGGCGGCCTGCGTGCATGCATATCCCTACAGCAATAATCGGCTGATGCTGTTCGCGGCTCCCGGCCTCGGCTTCATGACCGTCCTCGGCGTCGACGCGCTCGTGCAACGCTTCGGCGCCCAGCGGCCCTTCCTCATGCCGTTGCTTGCCTTCCTGTTGATCGTCCCGGAAATCGCTCTTTGCGGCCTACGGATCCATACGCCGTGGGTCCGGCCCGACGCGGTCGGCATGACGCGTTACGTGAACCAGCATCGCGAAGCGGACGACCTGGTGGCCAGCGACGAAGCCAACTACTGTTACTTCTTCTTCGGAACGCTTCGTTACGTCGCCGATGCGGACGAGACGCTTCGCCCCGAGCGACCCGGCCAACGCGTCTGGTTTCTGCAAGACTATCCCGAGATACGACCTGCCGCCATTCGCGCCCAGCATTTTCCGGCGACACTCTGGGAATGCCGCGAAGGAACGTCGTTCTTCCGCGGCCAGGTCTGGTTGTTCGTCGCCAAGAATTGAATGGCTGACGTGGCGCGTCACGTCGCCCCTCGTCAATCGCCGAGTCCCCCTTGCACCGCTTGCCGGCACAGCCAAAAGCCCAGGACGATGATCGCCAGGGCGCTGACGATGGGCAGGGCGCGGATCCAGCGGCTGCTTTCGAAATGGCGGTCGGCGAACCCGCGCGCCTTGACGACGAGGATGCCGATCGTCACCAGCACGGCGGCCAGGCCGGCGCTGAACGCCAGCAACATCGGCACAGCCCACGACAGCCGATCGGCGCCGATCGACCAGACCAGCATCGCGATCGCGTCCCAGCAGGGGATGATGCTGCCGGTCACGCCGAGCAGGATCAAGCCGCCCCAGGTGACGTGCGTCGTCGCGCTTGCGTGATCGTGATCGTGATGATGATGGCCGTTGCCGAGGTGGATGTGGTCGGCCCGGCCGGCGAGGCGTTGCAGCAACAGCAAGAAGCCGAAGCAGACGATCGTCAAACCCAAGATTAGCGGCAAGCTCGATTGAATCCATGCCCGCGCCGCCGGGGACAGGCCGAACCAATGAACGACGCCCGCCAGCGCGAGCACGCTCCAGGTATGCGTGAGCGTGCTGATGACGCCCAGGGCGATGGCATGCCAGACCGTGCCGCGCTGGCCGACGAGATACGCGGCCACCAGAGTTTTTCCGTGGCCCGGGGTCAAGGCGTGGACCGCTCCGAACGCAGCCGCCACCAGCAACATCAGCCAGAAGGTTTGATCCGATTGCAGCAGACGCAGGAGCGAATGGTCGTCGTGAACGGCCGGGGGCTCGTTGATGGGGGCCGTGCTGATGGCGGGCGCTTCGTGGCGTGCGGGAAACCAGCGGACTTCGGCGTGCGCTTCGCGGAGGCGATCGTCGTCGCCGGGGAGGCGTTCGGTCGCGGGCCGTTTCCAGAGGGCTTCATTGGGAGCGGCCTTCACTTCCACGAACCATGGCCCCGCGGGATCGAGCGACAGGCGCACGTCGCCTTCTTGCAGAAGAAACGTCCCCTCGCGAAATGTCAGATCGAACGGCCCCTTGAGCGGATAGGTCGCGGCGGCTTCGAAGAGAAAGTCGGCGCGGAGATGGCCGAGATCTTTGCCGTCGTCGTCTTTGAGGGAGGGTTGGCCGGAGACATAGCGAAATTCGAGCTCCTTGCCGCCGAGCGTCGCGCTGAGATGGCGCGCGAGGATTGGCCCGTAGATCCGCATGTATTCGGCATAGTAACCCAGCGCCCGGCCTTTGAAGGCGGCGGGGTCGATTTGATCGCGGAACGGTTTCATGTCATCGAGAACGACGGTCGTCTCATCGACTTCGAGACGATACTTCACGCGCACGATCGCATCGCCAGGTTTGTCGCCAGCGATCAAGCTCACAATGACGGTGCGGTCGTGATTCTCTTTCGGCACCGGGTGAGCGTTCAGCGCACCGCCCCCGAAAACCCAGCCAAGAAAAACCGCGAACATCCGTAGGGTGGGTTGAGCGGAGCGAAGCCCACCATGGCGCGCGGTCGCAGGACTTTGGTTGCGCACGCCATGGTGGGCTTCGCTCCGCTCAACCCACCCTATGGTGTTCTGCTTGGGCATGCTCACTTCTTTCGGCAATAGCTCAGAGCCATGAGCGCGTAACCGGAGGCGAGATTCGGATCGGCTTCCATCCAGTTGGCGGCATCGTTCTGAAAGCTGCCATCGGGCTTTTGACGTTTCGCGAGGGCGTTGACGAGGTCCTTGCGCCAGTTGTGTTTGACTCCCTTGGCGTCGACGACTTCATCGATTCCCAGAGCGTCGAGGCATTTGGCCATGGTGTGGTAGTAGTAGAACAGGCCCCATTGCGACCGCATGTCGGGCATGCCGGGGTTGCGATCGACGGAGTAGTTGTCCCGAATCCACGCATACGCTTCCTTCACGCGGGGATCGTCTTTCGCGACGCCGCAATAGATGAGGCTCTTGATGCCGGCATAGGTCATGCTGCCATAGCCGGGGAGTTTGCCGTCGGCTTCGGGAGCGTCGATGACTTTGGTGACGCCGCCGTGCGCGGGGGTGTAGATGAAGCTGCCGTCGCCGATGAGTTTGGCCCAGGGTTGGTCGTTGTGTTCGCTTTTCAGGTTTTGGCAGCGGCTCACGAAACTCTGGGCCTTCTTGAAGGCGGGATCGTCTTTCGGCACGCCGGCGGCGACGAGGGCGTCGAGAAACGTCTGCGTGTTGGAAAGATCAGGGCGCGATTTGCTGTCGTAGCCAGCGCCGCCGAAAAAGGTGTCTTTGGGATCTTTGCCTTCGGTTTCATCCCATTGCAGCTTCTTCAAAAACTCGACCGCATCGCCGATGACGGCCTTGTACTTGTCCGATTGATTGGCGGCCGACAGGGCCATCACGTTAATGCTGGTGACATAGTTGTGCAATTGCACCTTCGGGTCGCCCTTGCCCGCGATGTGTTTCTTGTCGGGATTGACGAGGCTTTCGATGTAACCGAGAGCCTTGGCTGCGACGGGATCCTTGGCGTCGACGGCGCCCGACTTGAGCAGTCCCGTGAGGGCGACGCCGGTGATGCCGGGGGTTTTGTCGGTGCTCCAACCTCCCTTGGCGTCCTGCGTTGTCTTGAGAAAGGCGGCCGCCTTCCTGATGACGTCATCCGCGGAAGCATCCCCCGCCTTTGCTGAGAGGGTGGCGGAAAAGACAAGGCCGATCGCCAGGAGCCAGGATTTCATGAAGTGTCTCCAGAAACGAAGGAAGGTTCTTGCCGGGCGTTGTCGGTCCGCCCGGGCTTTCACTTTGACACGGCGTGCCGCGGGGGCGTACCATCGAAGATGTCCCATCCCAGGGCGTCCCCGAGCGGGCGTCTTCTCTCACGAGGACATTTCCATGGATCAGCATCAAGGGGCGATCGTCAACGACAAGGGCCTGCCCCTCCTCAATCTTCACATCAGTATGCGGGTCACCGGGAACAAATGGAAGGGCGTCCTCGAATCGCCCGCCCCGGTGCCGGTCGAAGAACGCCCCGAGCAAGACAAATATTACCGCCTGCGTCTGGCGGATGGCCGGGAGAAGATGATTCACGTCGGCCTGGTCACGTTGCTGCATTCCAAGCACGGCGACTTCTTCCGGGCCAACTTCGATTCCGCCACGCCGCCGCCCGTCCCGCACTGAGCGCGCTTGGGTTGAGCGATGCGCCCACGAAGCATCGCTCAACCCTGGACGAATCACCGCCCCATGAGATGTTCGAGAATGTACATCTCGAGCCCTTCGTAATCGCGATCGGCGCGGAACGCCTCCACCTTGCCGACGTTGACCTTGCGCGCCAGGTCGACGAGCCGCAAGAAGATTTCCTTGCTGTTGGCGAGATGCTGCGTCTGCTCGGCTTGCTTGGTCGTGCGCATGGCTTTGACGTCGAGGCCGATGCAGCCATCGTAGCCCGCGCGTTCGAGCACCCAGACGGTGTTGAACGCCCGGCGCAGATCGACGGAGCCGAACGATTTGTCCTGGTCGTACTTCAGGCCGTTCTGATCGTTGAGATGCACGCTCCACAATTTCTTATGCCAAAGGGCGTACGCCATATCTTCCGACGGATCGATGCCCGCCAGGATCGAATGGGCCGACTCGATGAGGACGCCGACGCGGTTGGGGTCGACGGTCTTGTAGCTCAGGCCCATGAAATGGCCGACGGTCGGGCAGTATGCCGAGTCGGTCGGCTCGTTCGGCTTCATCTCGCCCAGAATGCGAATGTCGGGGGAGTATTCGAGCAGCGTATTGCAGGCGTCGACGATCCGCCCCACCGCGGCCACCGGTTCCTTGGCTTCGCGGATGTACGTTCCCTCGCGCGCAAGCCACAGGACGATGTCCTTGCAATCGAGGGCATGGGCGATGTCGACGGTTCGCTTCGAACGCTCGAGCGCGTACTTGCGGTCGCTGGCGCTATTGGAGGTGAAGGCGCCGTCGATGGTTTTGGGATGCTCCCAAAGACGGGGAGCGACGAACTCGCAGAACAGGCCTTCGCCATCGAGCATCTTCTTGACTTTGCCGGCCGCTTTCACGATCTCGGCGGGGCCCAAGTTGTCGAGATCGGGGACGGCGTCGTCGTCGTGGAATTGCACGCCGTGAAAGCCGAGTTTGGCGTATTCGCGGATTTTGGCGGCGAAGAGCACTTCTTTGCGCACCGTCGGCCCGAAGGGATCGGCCCCCATGCTGATGTTCCAGGGACCAAAGGTGAAGCGATACTTCGTTTTTTTCGGCTCGGCCATTCAAGTTCTCCGTGTGGGAGGTCGATATTACGGTTTGTCCTCTCTGCGACCCTCATTGGGTGTCGGGAGAGTTTACCAAAATTGCCCAGGATGGGAAACGCCGTGGAACGTTGGACGATTTCGTGTGATTCGTGCGAGCGAATGTGGTCGCTCGCGTGTTCGTTTTCGTTTTACGAACAGCAAACGCTCGAGTCTCATCCCTGCCCACACTGCGGAGCCTACACGCTCTCGTGCAGCGAGCCCTCCAACGAGACCGCCAAATCGCACCGCATGCGGGTTTTGCGTCGTGCGTTGACGATGCAGCCCGCCGGGCGCAAAGCGATCGCGAGTTGACAATTCCCTTTCGAGCTGTCGCCGTTCTTCGAAGCGACCCGCCAACAATAACATGGTCGACTCGTTAGCCCGACGCGTCAGCGAGGTTGCTGGAAAGCCCTCGCTCGCGCGTCGAGCTAACGAATGCAATTGGCTCGTACCTTTCTGCCCGTGTCGCTCCTCGCGAACCGCCCCAATTCTCTGTGAGATTTCATTGAGTTTTCCATGAGGGCTCGGTAAGTTAGTGAGCACAACATGCCGTTCGGTTCTCACCGGAGATTCTTCATGGCTTCGCCCACAGCCAACATCGCGCCTGCTGCCGGTTTCTTCACTCTCCTCACGCAACATCCCATCGGTTTTTGGTTTATCTTCTGGGGCGAATTCGCCGAGCGTTGTTCGTACTATGGCATGCGCGCGATCTTAAGTCTGTATATGGCCGAGCAGCTTGGCCTGGGCGAGCAGAACGCGGGCTTGTTCATGTCGGCGTTCATCGGCGCCTGCTACTTCCTGCCGCTGGTCGGCGGCTATCTCGCGGACAACTATTTCGGAAAATACAACGTCATCGTCGCCTTCTCGATTCCCTACATCTTGGGGCATGTCTTGCTTGGGGTCGAGAACACGTTCTTTCTGGTCATCGCCCTCGCGCTGCTCGCGATGGGTTCCGGTTCGATCAAACCGAACATCTCGACGCTCATGGGAATGACGTACGATCAAAAGCGCCCCGGCCAAGATCTCTTACGCACGCAGGCGTTCTCGATCTTTTACATGTCGATCAACGTCGGGGCGGCGATTTCGCAATTGGCCATGCCGGTTTTGAAGGTCCGTTACGGTTACTTCACCGCCTTCTTATTTCCCGCGGCCCTCATGGTGTTGGCGTTTATTTTCTTCGCTTCGGGCAAGCGGTTTTACGCCGTCGAGACGATTTCCCGCCGCGCCGCCACGCCCGAAGAAAAGGCCCTGCGCTGGGACGTGATGCGGAACATCGGTCTCGTCTTCCTGAGCGTGATGTTCTTCTGGGCGATGTTCGATCAGACGGCCAGTACGTGGATCTTCTATGCGAATGTTTACATGAAGAGCGATTTCTTCGGTATGACAGCCGAGCAGATGCAAGCCGTCAACCCGCTCCTGATCGTCATCTTTTTGCCCCTCATCAATTTCCTGTTCACGTTCTTGACGAACAAGGGCGTCAACATTCGCGCGACCGACAAGATGATGCTCGGCTTCATTCTTACCGCCGCGACCATGGGTGTCATGGCGTATTGCGGATCGCTCACCGGCATGGCCGAGAAACAGGACAAGATCGATGCGGACAATGGCCAGATCGTCCGCAACGCCGACGGCACGGCTCAGCAGGTCGAAGTGATTCCGGAGGAACGCAAGATTTCGCTTTGGTATCAAGCGATCGCCTATTTCTTCATGACGATGGCGGAAATCCTTATTTCGGTGACGGGCCTGGAACTCGCCTTCGTCGCCGCGCCGAAGAACATGAAAAGCTTTGTCACATCGCTGTGGCTGCTGACCGTGGCTCTCGCGAACTGGGGCATCAATATGCCTCTCTCGCAGTTCTACCCCAGGATGCATCCAGGAAGCTATTTCGCGATGATGGCGGCCATCATGTTCGCCGTGATCATTGCGTTCTACTTCATCGCCCAGCATTTCAACCGCGCCATGGCGATCCAGAAGCTGAAAGAACAACCGGCCCTTTCCGAGGAAGACGCCGACCGCCTCCTCAGCGACCAGATCCCCAACACCGCAAGCGACGGCATCCAGCCGCACTCCAAACGAGATGGGATTCAATAAAGCTCAAGCAGGCTTTCGCGATGGCGCCGGTTGCGTTTCAAAGAAATGCGGCGCCAGCAAGCCGATGCCCAGGGCGAGGGAGAGGCTGCCGAGGATGTCGGTGAGGAAGGCCAGATGCGTGAGCAGTTGGCCCATCATCACCCAGACGCAATAGAGGACGGCGCCGAGAAGTCCGAGCCGGCGGTTGAGGCCCGGTTTGGCGGTTTCGACCATGAGCGTCGAGATGAACACGGCCCGAAACGCGGGGCCATTGGGGAAGCTCTGGCCGATCACCTGGCCGAAGAAATCTTGGGCGTCGTCGGGGCGCGGGCGGTCGATGCCGATGCGAATCGCTTCGACGAGCAAAATAATCGCCACAGCTTTCGCAAGATTAACGAACGGGAAAACGCCCGTAATCGACCACCAACGCCAGGCCAGGATCGCCAGGAAAAAGATCCACAGATACCCCCCGGCCTGCGCCGAACCGTGCATAATTTGAGCGATTTCGGGGTTTTGCTGGGCCATGAGGCGGAAGGAGGCGTACGTGCCGAGGTCGATGCCTTTGAAAACGTCCATGAAGTTCGGCCCCTCATAACCCCATCATGGAGACTGGACGCAAGAACACGTCGCGGCCGTTGTTTGATTGACGATGCTCCATTCCATGGGCTATACTCCCTTCATATGAGATCGACGCTGTGACGGAACGGGTCTCCGTTCGTCATCCTTGATGTTGTCGCTGAATCGGGGAGACCATCTCTCTCATCTCCCTCTGAGGCAGGCAGGCCGCTTGCCCTTCGCACCAAAACTTCGAGAGCCGCGTGCATGGCGGAAAAACGAGCAAGCCGAAGCGGAAACGACGTGCCTGCGGACGCTGCGCGCTCGGCCGATTCGAAGCTTCGGCTCGTGAGCGATGACGCCCTCTTTCCCGAACCCGATCTCGTACCCGACGACGAATCCCCCACCATCATCTCGAAGCTGCCCAAACGGGGCGACTCGCATCACACGCGCGACAGCAAGGATCTCCGTGGCCGCAAGCTGGGGCACTTCGAACTCATCGAACCGATCGGCGTGGGCGGCATGGCGGCGGTGCTGCGGGCGCGCGATACGCAGCTCGATCGCTTCGTCGCGCTCAAGATCTTGCCGCCGGATACGGCGCGCGATCCCGAGAACATTCGCCGCTTCCATCAGGAAGCCCGCGCCGCCGCCAAGCTCGATCACGAGAACATCGCGCGCGTCTTCTTTTGCGGCGAAGATCAAGGCCTGCATTTCATCTCCTTCGAATTCGTCGAGGGAGACAATCTCCGCAAGATTCTCGAGCGCCGCGGCATTCTCCCCGTCGGCGAAGCGATTCGCTATGTGTTGCAGGTGGCGACCGGGCTGGAGCATGCGGCCTCGCGCGGCGTCGTGCATCGCGACATCAAACCATCCAACATCATCATCATGCCGGATGGCCGAGCCAAGGTCGTCGACATGGGCCTGGCCCGCAGCCTCGAACCGCATGCCGACAATGGCCTGACGCAGTCGGGCGTCACGCTCGGCACGTTCGATTACATCTCGCCCGAACAGGCCCTCGAGCCGCGCGAGGCCGACTGCCGCAGCGATATCTATTCGCTCGGCTGCACGTTCTACCACATGCTGACCGGCAATCCGCCCGTGCCCGAAGGGACCGCGGCCAAGAAGCTTCAGCATCACCAGCATGTGGCCCCGACCGACCCGCGGCAGCTCAATCCTGACATTCCCGATGACGTCGCACGCGTGCTCGGCAGGATGATGGCCAAGGATCCACGCGATCGCTATCAGCGCCCGATCCATATCGTGCACGATCTGCTGCGCTGCTCGTCCGCCATGGGGGACGATTCGAGCCCGCATGCGCTGCACTTCGATTTGAGCGTCCCGGCGCCGCCCGAACGTCGGCCAATGTTGCTCGTGGCGCTGGCGGGGGTGGCGTTGGCGGCCGTTTTGATTCTGCTTTCGTTCGCGCCGAATTCGCAGGTCAAACGCAATCTCCAGCCGCCGAAGGCCAACGGACAGCCCAAGAATCCGCCGGCTCTAGCCAAGGCGATCCCCGAACCGGCGACGCCCAAGAGCGTGGCGCCATCGCCCGCCGCCATCCGTACGGAGGATGACCTGCAACGGGCGCTCGACCGCACCTCCGAGAACGAACGCGTCTCGATCGCTCTCGACGGCGATATCGCTCTCTCGGGCAAATTGAAAGTCGCCGGCGCTCCGGGTCGACGGCCCATGATCGAAATCGTCGGCTCCGATCGCCTGCCCGCCCGGCTCATTCTCGCCATCGATCAGTCGCCCCTCGCCCCCCTGGCCGGCTTCCGCATCGACGACGCCAACATCTCCTTTCGCAATGTCCGCTTTGAAATCATCGCCAGCGACGGCGTCAAGAAGCTCGACGTGCCCGTCGCCGCCGTGTCGGTGAGCGGCGGCAGCATCGTCGATTTCGAACAATGTTCCTTCGCCCAAACGGGCCTGCCGACGGAGACGACGTTGATGCGCGGCGCCGCGGCGATTCCCGCAGCCTCGCTGCTCGTGAACGCAGCCGCCAGCCCCAGCGGCGAAACCGCCAAAGTCACCTTGCGCGAATGCTACTTCCCCACCGGGCAAGCGGCTCTCGCCATGGTCGGCTCCGCGAAAGTCTCCGCCCGCGATTGCGCCTTCATGACGCTCGGCAACTTGGTCCATCTCCGCAGCGGCGAGCCGATCGTCGCTCTCGAACACTGTTCGGCCTACCTCAGCTCCGGTTCGGCCATCCGCATCGACAACGAAACCTCATGCCGGCTCAAGGTCGACTATTGCATCTTCTCCGTCCCCGAGAAGATCTTCCGTTCGGGAGAAAAACCGAATCTGCTCGTGCAGACCGACAGCGCCGACCGTTCGCGCATCGTTTATCAGGGGCAATCGAACCGGTATCACAATCTCAACAGCTTGTGGCTCTCCGGCGGTTCGCATCTCATCGGCGTCGACGATCTTAACGCCTTCCGCGAAGCGATCGCCTCCAACAACGGCTACGACCGCGACTCGCTCATTTTGCCGCAAGAGCCCGCTCCGTTCCTGTTGGCCGGCAAGAGCGATAAATTGCCCGAAGCGTTTCAGCTTCAAAGGAATCAGCGCGACTTGCAATTGCCTCGGGAAAAGTACGATCTTCACCCGCTCATCGGCATCCGCAAATGCATGGGGTTCGCCATGCCGCGTCTGGCCCCGCTCGCGCCCGACGGGCCGATCGCCGCCAGCGATTACAAGCCCGCTCCCAATGAAAAAGTCGTCGACCCCGAGCAGGCCGTCGACGCTCCGGGGTTGTACGATTCGCTCGCCAAGGCGATCGCGGCGGCCAATCCGGGCGATATCATCACGTTGCGCGCCGGCAGCGAGAATGCTCCGTTCTTGCTCAAGCCGACCGATCTCGAAGCGGATCTCACCGTGCGCGGCTTCCCGGGAACGTTCCCGACGTTGACCCTGGCCGACACCCGCATCAGCGATGCCGCCCTCTTTCGCTTGCTCGACGGCACGTTGCAACTGGAGAACCTGCATCTCTTATTGGAACCGAACCGGGATGGGTTCGTCTCGCAATCGATCGTCGCCGTGGTGGGGGCGGGCACGGCGAACATCAAGAACTGCACGATCACCATGAAGCCGCGCGACCGGGCCAACCCCCGGCAGATGCCGCTCAGCGTCGTCACCGCCCTGGCGGGCGAAGATGTCAAGATGATGATGAACGACGCCCGCCCCGCGCTGCCGACGCCGGTCATCACGCTGCAAGACAGTTTCGTGCGCGGCGACGGCGATTTCGTCACGCTCCGGGGCAGCCGGGCCGCGAACGTGAAGGTGACCAAATCGCTGCTTTTCCTGGGGGGTTCGCTGGTGCATCAGGTGCAAGCGGCAACCAAGGAAAGCGCCAGCCCCGACGCGCCGATCGCCGTCCGCATGAAAGACTCCGCGTTCTTCTTCGTCGATCCGCTCCTTTGGCTCAAGGCGGGGAAGCTGGCGACGCGGCACCAACATCCGCTGCGCGTCGAGCAGGCCGACAACTGCCTCTTCGCCAGCCTGACCGATCGCCCCATCGCCTATCTCGAAGGCCCGGAAGCCTCGGAGAAAACGCTCGCCCAGCTCTTCGAATGGAAGGGGCAGGGGAACGCCTTCGTTCATTTCGACACGGCGTATCTGCTCGAATACGTCCCCGCCGAAGACGCCCTGCGAACCGTCCACATCGACGAGACGTCTTGGAAAGAGACCATCGAACGCGATGGCGACGCTCGTTTTCTCCCCATGGGCTTCAAAACGCTTCCCGCCTGCCCCCTCGCTCTCCGCAGCCCCGAAGATGCCTTGCTCAACCCCGAAGCCGTCGAGGAATTGCAGCCCTACATGGCGCAATTGCCCCGTTTCCATATGCCCAAGA
>JBAXFO010000037.1:0-13625 GCA_037139885.1 Planctomycetota bacterium | reverse complement strand
CGAACCGCTCGCGGTTGCCGATGCGCAGCGATACGGGCGAGGCATGCCGTGTTCCCGTAAATAGAAGGAAGTAGGCCTTAACCACCGCGATGCCGTTCAAGGCTGCGGCGATGACGACGGCGATGCCGATCGACGGATACGTGTGCACGGCGGCGTCGACCAGCATTTCCATGCCGATGAAACCAAACGTTCCTGGGAAACCGACGCTGGCGAGGCCGGTGAGCAAGAAGCAGATCGCCAGGGCGGGGGTGTGTTCGTAAAGGCCGCGGAAGCTCGTCAGGCTGAGCCGGCCGTGGCGAGATTCGAGGGCGCGGAGCGTCAGGCCGAAGCCGCTGAGCGCAAGGCCGACCGAGAGCCAAACACAGAGGGCGCCCGTCAGGCCCAGTTGCGTCGCGGTTTCCATGCCGACCAGGACGAGAGCGGAATGGCTGAGGAAAATGTAGCAGAAGAAGCGGCGCGCCTCCTTTTGCACGAGAGCCATGCCCGCCGCATAGACGGCCGTGATGAGCGATAAGAGGCCGATGCTGTGCAGCACCCAATCGGGGGCGATGGGCAGCACGAGGCGCACGGCCGCGTACGCCCCGGTGAGCGGGGTCACGAAGAGCAAGGCGGTGCCGAAGCTGGCGTTTTCGAAAAGATCGGTCATCCAGCAGTGAAAGGGAGCGATGCCGCTGCGGATGAAAATGGCGAGCAGCATCGGGATGACGGCGAAGAGCGAGTGCAGCGCTTGATGCCCTTCGCCTTCGCCGACGCCATAGCCGATGGCCATCATGGCGACGAAAGCGGCCATGTGGATGACGTAGACCCGCGTCGGCTTCTCGCGCGTACGCAATTCCAGGTAGGGCGGAATCGTGCCCAGGGCCAACAGCAAAATGATGCCCCAGCCTTCTTCGCAAATGAAGGTCGCCAAGACGATGGCTTCCGAAAGAAGCGTCAGCGCGAAGGAGAAGCGCCGAATCTTCGTGCGTAAGGTGGCGATCGTCGTTAAGAGGAAGAGCAGCGCGGTGAGCGGCAGGAGCGGGGCGCTGAAATCGTCGATGGCGAAGAAGCCGTTGCCGAACGCCTGCTGCAGGAAGTCGAACGCGTCGTGGGCCTGCCAGACGCTCAGGTAGCGGAAGTCGAAATAGAGCCCCGTCATCAGCGCCAGAGCGACTCCCGTGAAGAACATCGACCAGCGGCGCGCGGCATCGGCGCTGCCGAGGCGACTCACCCAGACCGCGCCGATCAGCAGCACGGTCAGGCACGATTCGATCCAGGGAAAATGAAGTTCCGTCATAGCAGCTCGTCGAGCGGTTCTTGGGAAAGGGGCGCCGGCAGGCGCGACCGCGCCGGCCCACCGGTGAGGAAATCGGTCCATTTCCGCTCGGCCGCCTCGCACCATTCGAAGACGGCGAGAAACGGACGGGCGATGTATTCGTCGAGGCAGGCGTCGAGATAGCCGCGCTCGAGGGCGAAGCGGTAAAGCCAGATTTGCAACGCTTCGGGCAGCCAGCGGCCCCACCATCCGGTGATCCGCGGCAAACGCGCGCCGATGGCGTTTTCGAGCGTGCGATAATCTTGCAGGAGCATCGGGGCGCGAAGGAATTGCAGCGTCCGCAAGCTTGCATGGCCGATGATGTGGATGAGAGCGATGTACCTAAGCCCAAAGCCGATCTCGGCGACGATGATGCCGACCTGAGTGACCGAGGCGAACGAGAGGGCGCTTTTGATGTCGGTTTGCGCCCGGCCTGCCAGAGCGCCGAACATGGCGGTCAATATTCCCAGTATGGCGACGATCGCGGACAGCCAGAACGAGGCGTCGAGAATGGGCGACACGCGCAGCAACAAAAAGGCGCCAAGGTGAACCGAGATGGCGCCGTAAAAGACGGCGCTCGAAGGCGTCGGTCCTTCCATGGCCCGGGGCAGCCAGCCCGAAAACGGCACGAGAGCCGACTTGCCCGCGGCCGCCAACAGCAGCAAGAGGCCGACGATGAGGGCGTTGGTCTGGGAGATGTGGGCCGTGCCGTTGGGCCAACCGCCGGCGCCTTCGAGCAGATCGAAATCGCCTTCATGGAGGTGATGCAAGACGACGGCGGCGATCAGCAGCGCCGCATCCGAAACGCGGTAGACGATCCAGACGCGTAAGCCATTGCGCACGGGCATGGGCCGTTCTTGAAAGAAGGCCACCAAGAGCGCGGACGACAGCCCGACCATTTCCCAGCCGGCGAACAGCGTTTCGATCGTTCCGGCCAGGGCCGTGAGCGTCATGCCGGCGATGAAGAGGGCGTAGAGAAAGAAGAAGCGGTTGTAGCCCGGCTCGCGGTGCATGTAGCGATTCGCGAAGCCTCCGATGGTGCCCGTAAGGACATAGGCCAGGATCACGAACGGCAGCGACAGCGTGTCGAAGCGGAATTTCACGGAGAAGTGAAAGTCCTCGATCTCGATCCAGTTGCCGAACTCCAGGCTCAGATGCGATTTCCCTGTCACGATCATCAGAACGATGATTCCGAGGGACGAGGCGAGACCCGTGAAGACGGCGGCCATGACGAGCTTGCTGATCGTCCGTTCTTTGAGCGGCCGATCGATCAGCGAACAGAGGCCGAGAAAGCCCAAGAGCAGAAGCGGTGCGCAAAGAACGCCGAGGCCGAAGACGGTCGCGAAGTAATCATGGCCGAACATTCAGGGAGGGCTCCAATCGAATCGGTCTCAGGTCCGCCAGACGGGCGGGGGGCGGGCTTCGTTTCGTATTAAGGCAAAAAGGCCGATGATTTGGCTCGTCACACGCGACGCAGGGATCGAACATCAAGGCGCTGTGCTGACCGCGGCCTTGATCTTCTTGCGCGAAGCCTGAGGGTGATTGGATAGGCTCAAATGGCTATCGAGGCCGACGACATGGAGCTTACCGCCTGCGCGTTCGAACTCCATCTCCATCTCGTGAAGCTTCTCCATCACCGAATGATCGACCAGCTGGACGTCGGAAAAATCGAGCGTGACATCGGCCTTGGGACCGAGTTGATTGATGCGCGCTTTGAGGTGGAGCCAATTGGTGAAGACGGCGGCGTCGCGAACGGTGATGCGGCAGATGGCGTCTTCGGAATGATCCATGGCGATCGACGGCTTCCAGGCTGCGCGGAAAGACATGCCATGCCACATGTGCAAGGCGAACTCGACGACCACGCCCGCCAGCACGCCGACCAGCATATCCTCCACCAGCGTGATGATGATGGTCGTGAGGAAGACGGCGAGTTGTTCCTTGCCGATCTTCCATGTCTTGATGAACTCATAAGGATGGGCGAGCCGGAAACCGGTGAAGACGAGCATCGCCGCCAACGCGGCCAGCGGAATGCGGTGAATCAAGTTCGGCAGCAGCAGCACGAAGGCGAGCAGGAACAAGCCGTGATAAAAGTTCGCCTTGCGGGTTTGCGCCCCGTTGGTGATGTTGGCCGAGCTACGGACAATTTCGGAGATCATCGGCAAGCCGCCAATGAACGCGGCGACGGTGTTCGCAACGCCGATGGCGGTCAAATCGCGGTCGAGGTTCGTCTTGCGGCGCTTGGGATCGAGCAGATCGACGGCCTTGGCGCTCAGCAGCGATTCGAGGCTGCCGATGAGGGAAAAGAGGATGAGATATTTCAAACCCGTCCACGACGTCAGGCTGCGGAAATCGGGGAAAGCGAACGGCAGCGCGGGGGGTTCGGTCCCTTCGGGAACGTCGGACGGATTGCCGAAGAAGCGCTTCTTCACGACGTCGAGTACTTCGGGCATATCGACGAGAAAACGCGGGCCGACTTCGAATTGCTCGAAGTGATTATGGGCCTCTTCTTTCGGAAAGTTCTCGAAGAGGCTGTTCGGGAACAAATACGTATGCCGATGATCGAGGTCGAAATAGAGCCCCAAAGGAACCGCGACGAGCAGCACCAACATCGGCGACGGAATCCGCCGGATCATTTTGTTTTTGATGAGGGGAATGCCGAACAAGATCGCCAAGCTGACGAAGCCGATCAGGGCGATGGCGGGGTTCAAATGGCGAAGACTTTGCGGAATCTCCGCCAAAAGCCCCAAGGGCCCGAGTCCCTTCGGCGGATCGACGCCGAGAACGATGTGGATTTGCTTGGAGAAGATGATGATGCCGATGGCCGCCAACAAGCCGTGCACGGCCGCGAGGGGAAAGAAGTCGCCGAGCTTACCGACACGGCACAGGCCGAACAGAATTTGAATCACCCCCGAAGCGACGCCGACGCCAAGCGCCAGGTGGTAGCCGAGCATGAGACGTTGGTCTTCCGGGAGATCGGGGCCGAAGGTCATGCCGAGATCGATGACCGCCCCGGCCACGATCACGATCAACCCCGCAGCTGGTCCCTTAATGGTGAGAGCGGAATTGCTGATCCACGTGGCGATCAACCCGCCGAGCACGGCCGTCCAAATGCCGGCGATGGGGGGGAACATGCTGGCCTTGGCGATGGCAAGGCATAACGGCAAGGCGATCAGGAAGACCAAAAAACCCGAAAGAAAATCGGCGCGGAAGGCGCTCGTCGGCGGAGGAATGGGCGTAACGGGGGGAGTCGAAACTACATCCGCCATGGCAGCGATCTCGGTGTGTGGGAGTTTCACCTCGGTGTCAGAGCAACGTTCATGCCGTGCGCACGATAAATCTCAACGGGTTAACTCGCACTCCCCAAACGAGATACGGTGGATTTCGGAAAAGAAAGAAACCGTAGTTGCCACAATGCGCGACAATGGCGCCCGATCTTTAATCATCCTGGTCGGAATCTGACCATATGGTTCGATCGATGCGAATGTTCAGCGACTTGATCTTGGTGCGCAGACTTCCTCGGTTGATTCCCAAGATCCGGGCCGCCTGAAGTTGGTTGCCGTTGGTGTGCTGCAAGACGCGCGTCAGCACCTCACGTTCCATCAGTTCCTGAGCTTCGTTGTAAAGCGACTCGGAACCGGCGGCGATGCGGTCGGCGACGAACCGGGCCCAATCAAAGTCAGGAGCGGGAGAGGGATTCGTTGCGCCGCCGGGCGCGGCGCTGGTTAAGTTTCCCGGCAACGCTTCGGGCAGAATGACCCGGCCACGCATGTGCAAGATCGACTGCTTGATCACGCTTTGCAATTCGCGAACGTTGCCGGGCCACCGATACGCCCGCAGAATTTCGAGCGTTTCCGGAGCGATCGCGTCGACCTCGATTTCCAACTCCTTCGCATAGCGACGGACATAATGGCGTAAGAGAACGTCGAAGTCGTCGCCGCGCTCGCGCAGCGGCGGCAGATGGATGGTGAAGATTTTCAGACGGAAATAGAGATCGCCGCGGAACTGAGAGTCGGCGACGAGGGATTCCAGATCGGCGTTGGTGGCGGCGATGAGACGGACATCGGTGCGGACTTCTTCGTTGCCGCCCACGCGTTCGAAGACCTGATCTTGCAAAACGCGGAGGATCTTGGTTTGCGTGAGGGGGGACATGTCGCCGACTTCGTCGAGAAATAGCGTACCGCCATTGCACTGCTCGAATTTCCCGATCCGCTTGCGATCAGCCCCGGTGAAGGCGCCGCGTTCGTGGCCGAAGATCTCGCTTTCGAGCAAATTATCGGGGATGGCGGCGCAATTGATGGCGAGGAATTCTTTGTCCGCGCGGCGGCTGTGTTGATAAATCGCGCGGGCGACGAGTTCTTTGCCGGTGCCGGTTTCGCCGAGAATGAGCACCGTCACATCCTGCCGGGCGACCTTGCCGATGGCTTTATAGACCTCTTGCATGGCCGGGCAGCGGCCGATGAGAACATCGGCGCGTTCGGGCGCCGATTCGACTTCGGCGATGACGGCGGGAGTGTGCATGCGCCGGCTGCTCGCGGCCGCCGCTTCGACCAGTTCGCGGAGGGCGGGGAGTTCGACGGGTTTGAGAAGATATTCGTACGCTCCCCGTTTCATCGCCTCGATGGCCAATTCTGTGGTGCCATGCCCCGTCATCATGATGATCGGGATGCGCGCGTCGAGGTCGTGAATCGTCTGGAAGACTTCGAGCCCCGAAGCGTCGGGGAGATGCACATCGAGGACAATGACATTCGGCTTGAGTTCGCGCGCCGCCTTGATGCCCTCGGCGCCGTTGGCCGCGGTCGTGAGCGTGCATTCGGTGCTGCGGAAGGCGCGGCGAAACGCATGTAAGATCGAATCCTGGTCATCGATGACGAGAAGCGAGTACGGCATGCGAAAGTTCCGCTCCGGGAATTCTGAACGTCTGGCGGCGCCAGCTCTTTAAAAGTCCCCCGCCACGGCTCGTCCCGGGCTGAGGATGCGCAAGAGCGCCGATTTCGACACATCCGCGCAAATCGGCAAAACGACGCGGAAACACGCTCCTGCTGAAGGAGCGGGATCGGTGTCCAGGGCGCCTCCATGATCTTCGATGATCCGTCGCGAAATGACCAGCCCCAAACCGAGTCCGGTCGGTTTCGTCGTCACGAACGGTTGATAAAGACGATTGCGTACGTCGGCCGCGATCCCCGGGCCCGTATCGGCGACGGCGATGTCGACCATGGAGTTTGCCGCCCGAACGGTGAACGACAGCGTGCCCCCCGTCGGCATGACGTCGAGCGCGTTGAGAGCGAGATTCAAAAAGACCTGCTGAAGCTGGCTCGCGTCCGCTTCGAGAATCAACGGCTGCGCGGGGAACTCCGTCATGATCGAGACGTTCTGCTTCTCGGCGCGGCCATGGACGAGTTCGATGGTTCGTTCGAGAATCTGCGTCAATTCCAGAGGAACCTTCAACAATTTCGGCGGTTTCGCGAAGTCGAGAAACGATTGAATCGAACGCTGCATCTGCCGAATCTCGCGTTCGATAACGATGAGGTCTTCCCCCTGAAGTCCGGCGCCGGGTCCGTCTTCGCGGGCGGTCTGCACGAGCATCTTGATCGACATGAGCGGATTGCGGATTTCATGAGCCATGCCGGCGGCGAGTTGCCCAACCGCGGCAAGCTGCTCGGCCCGCAAGAGCTCGCGTTCGCGCTGATGCAGTTGTTGCACGGTCTGTTCGATGCGGTCGATGAGGAACTGCATCTGCTCGTGAAGTTGATTGAGGTTGGTTCCGTCGCGAAATTCGATCGTCGGCAAGGCGGGGGCGAGTTTGCCGGCGGCGTCGCGAATGCCAATCTGCAAGCGTTGGATCGATTGATGCAAACCACGCGCGACGCCATAGCCCAGCAGCAACCCGGCGATGGTGGCCGTGCCCCCGACTGCGGCCAGGCCCCAGGCGAGGCTACGGACCATGGCCTCGTGCTCCTTTTGCAGGGCGTCGATCTGTTGACCGAGATCGTTGCGTAAATCTTGACAGATGGGGAGCGTCTCGTTCTCGAGTACGTTGAGCGCCGCCTTGCGCGCGAGCACGTGGTCTTGGCCCCGACGCGACTGCAGCGTCCGCCAAATAATGAGATAACCATCGAAGCTCTCGGCGAGCTCGTCGCAGGCGGCGATCTCCTTATCGGAATCCGCGTAGCCGCGCAAATCGCGCATATGTCCGGCGATGCGTTCGTGCAGGGCGCGCACGTCTTCGACATTGGTTCGCAACAAGGCGATCAGGTCGAGAAGGTTCTCTTCAAGTTTCGCCGAAACGCGATAGCTGGCGATCGTTTCGCCGAGCGATTCGGCCGAATCCGATTGCTCGCGGAGCAGGAGGACGGCCACAGCCGCGCATAGCATGATCGAGATCGCGCCCGTGAGCATGAGGGGTAAGAGATAGCGGAATTGTGGCATGGGAGAGAGCATGTTTGATGCGTGTGGCGTCCTGGGTCCCGACTGCGGCAAGCGGCGCCGCGGCCCTACGATGGCGTCTCGATAATTCTACCGAATTCGCACGAAAGTCGACTGTCCAACCTTCCACGCGGCGATTACGTTGAAGTGATGTTGCCGACTCCGAGCGTTGGATTGGTCTTGGCCCTGGCCCTGCCGGTGTTGGCGCAGCAAGGACTCCATCTCGTCGTCAGCCTTTCCGACAGCATCATCGCCGGCCGCCTCCAAGATGTCAGCCCCGAAGCCCGTCTCGCCACGCTGTCGCTGCGTTGCGACGCCATCCTCGCCGCCAGCCAACAAACCCCGGGCGTCACGGGTCTGCCCGCTTTCGCTCGGACCGCGAACAATCTTTCGATCGCTGGCTCGCGTCAGGCGGCGGTGCAGGCGGCCCAGACGACCGCTCATTATCTCGCGTGGGCCATCACCAGTTATACCGTCGTCGTCACTGTCGGCAGCACGGCTCTGGTCGCGCGCTTTGTGGGAGGACGGGATCTTTCCCTGGCTTGCGATGTGCTCCATCAAGCGTTAATGCTCGCGGTCATTTTCGGCGGCGTCTTGAGCACGGCAGGCCTGGCGGGGGGCATCGATCTCATCATTGGAACGCTCAACTTGCAAGGGGACGCTGCGCGCTTCGCGGGACAATATTTGACCGTGATGGTGGCTTTGCTCGTGCCCCAGGTGGTCGAATCGGCGAGCATCGCGTGCCTTGTCGGAGCAGGGGACACGCGCACGGGTCTTTTTATCATGATCGGCGTCGCGGTCATCAATCTGCCGCTGGCGTGGGGCTTCGCGTTCGGGTTGGGACCGCTGCCGGCCCTCGGCTTCGTCGGCATCGCCCTGGGCACAGGTCTCAGCCACACGCTCGGCTGTCTTGCCGTGTTGACGGTTCTCGTGCGGGGGCGATTCGACTTGAAACTCGAATGGCGCCGTCTCAGGCCGCGATTCGATTTGATCGTACGGCTCCTGCGCGTCAGCGTGCCGGCGGCCGCCGACAGTCTGTCCACGGTCATCGGCCAGTTTTGGTTTCTCAGCATCGTGAATCAATTGCAAGAAGTCGCCAGCGCCGCTCATGGCATCGCGCTGCGCTGGGAAGCTCTTGGTTATCTTTCGGGAGCCGCGTTCGGCACGGCGGCGATGACTCTCGTCGGCCAAAACCTCGGCGCCGGCCGGCCCGAGATGGCGCGCAAGAGCGGCTACCTCGCGTTCGCTCTGGGCTCCAGCTTGATGACGTTCATGGGGATTCTCTTCTTCGTGTTCGCCCCGACGATGTTTCGCATCTCGACGCTGGACGAGAATATCGTCCGCGAGGGCGTGCCGGTGTTGCGGTTGGTGGCCTTCGCGATGCCGGCCCTGGCGCCGGTGATCATCTTCACCTCCTCGCTCCGCGGCGCCGGCGATACGCGCGTGCCGGTGTTGTTCACCTGGATCGGCTTCTTCCTGATCCGCATTCCGCTCGCCTATTTCTTGACGAAGTCGGTCGTTTCGCTCGGGCCGTTGGGGCAGTATGCCGGACTGGGGCTCGGGCTTTATGGAGCCTGGCTGGCGATGTTCGCAGACCTGTTCGTGCGCGGGGCGTTCTTCGTGCATCGATTCGTCCGCGGCCGCTGGCAGAGCCAAAAAGTTTGAACCCCGCGTTTGCGCGTTTGCCGGAGCACGATATTTTCCTGGCATGCTCGACGAGATGGCGTTACCATCAAAAACGCTGCCCCTCCAACACGTTTTCCATTTTTCGTTCGCATGGGCCTGGGTCATGACCTCTCGCTTCCGCAGTGTCTTCATCGCCTTCGGCCTGATCTTCGCGATGGCGCTCCCCGCCTCCGCGCAGCCAAACAACGAGGCCAAGCAGCGGATCGCCGAACTCGAACGCAAGGTCGAGCAACTGCAAAACTCGCTCAAGACTGCAACCACCGAGCGAAAAAACGCCGACAAACGCGTCATCCAACTCGACCAGGATCTCCAGGAACGCGACAAACGAATCGTCGCCCTCGAAGCCGCGGTGAAAAAAGCCAAGGCGACGGGCGACGAGATTCGCGCCTTTAAGTCGCTCGAGAATCAGGTCAAGGAACGAGATCAAAAGATCCAACAGATTAAGGGCAGTTTCGACGCCCTGATGAACGAACGCAAGAACGAACAAACCGTCGTCAATGGCCTACGCAAAGACGTCGAGAAGCTCAGTCGCGATGTGCGCGATCTCGAAGCGATCGAGAAGGGTAATTGCGTTCACGCGGCGTTCTACCGGATCAAAAAAGACATGAACCCCAAAGAGGTCGACCAGTTTCTCGTGGCCGCGCCGCGCGTGATCGGCAAACTCCCCGGCGTGCGCGGGCTTTGGGTGGGCAAGCCCAACATTCGCGGCACTGAAGCCCCCGAGTACGATGTCGGCGTTGTCGCGATCTTCGACGATCCCGATGCGCTGCGCCGTTTCCTGGATCACCCCGTCTACCGACAATTTGATACGTCCACCCGGCGCACGCTGGAGCCGACGCCGTTTAACTTGCTCCGCGAGTAAGCGCGTCGCCCGGCTATCCCTTTCCCGCCGCCAGCATGCCGAGCCGAAACCCGACCAATCCCAAAAACACGCTGGCGGTCACATAGACGATCGCGGTCCAGGCCATGCTGTCGCGCAAGAGGCGGTACGTCTCCGCTTCGAAGCTGGAAAACGTCGTATAGCCCCCGGTAAAGCCGACGGCGACGAGCAGGCGAATTTCTTCCGCGTGCGCGTGGATCCATCGATGTTGCTCGGTCGTCCAGACTTCGCCGAGCATCGTGATGAACCAGCCGAGGAAGAAGCTGCCGGAAATGTTGACGAGCATGGTCGCCCAATGAGGAGCGGCCCCGGCGAAATGCATAAGGCCGCTGACCACGCCGTATCGCGCCAGCCCCCCAAGAGCGGAGCCGATGGCGACGAACGCAAGATGGACCAGCAGGTTCATGAAGACATAATACACAAGGCCCCGGCGAAAAACGCCGAGGCCTTTTTAGGAACTGCAGGAAAGGGCGTGAGCTTGACGAACTCCGATCACACTTCGTCTTTTTGCGTTTCGACCAGGCTGCGGAGCTTCTTCATGGCCCGCACGTTCAATTGGCGGACGCGTTCTTTGGTGATGCCGAGCTTTTCGCCGATCTTTTCGAGCGTCATGGCGGCGTTGCCGTCTTCGAGGCCTGCTCGCATGCGGATGATGTCCCGTTCGCGAGGTTCGAGGTATTCGAGCAGACGGTTGACCTTGTACGACGCCTGTTCGGCGACGGCGAGGCATTCGCGTTCGTCGGTGCGGTTATCGGGGGCGAGGGTGAAGATCTCCTCGTTGCCGGTTTGATAACGTTCGCGGCGAACCTTCTCATCGGGCAAGCTACGGGCGAAGTTCTTCATGATCGCCCAGCTTGCATAGGTGCTGAACTTGTTGCCGCGGGCGTAGTCGAATTTCTCGACGGCGCGGATCAGCGACATGTTGCCGTCCGACAGCAGTTCGAAGAAGTTATCGGATTGAGCCGAGTGCTTCTTGGCGATCGAGACGACGAGCCGCATGTTGCAGTTGATGAGCAGATCCTTGACGGCATTCGCCTCTTTCAGGTATTTCTCGACGAGGTCGAGATCCTGAGTGCGAACGGCGGTGCAGTCGATCCGGCCGCTGGGGAGCAGCATGCTGTTGAGCAACTGCGAGGCCTTGGCCTTCAGGTAGTTCATCTTGCGGAACATGTGCTGTTCCTGCTCTTTCGTGAGCAGCGGCACCTGATAGAGGCTGGTGAGTTCCGGAGGCGCGTCTTTGGGAATACGCATCGAGCGCCGGGTTTGTTCGAAGTCGGCCATGCCGGGCATGTCGGCCAAAAACGCGTCGTCGTTGGCGGCATCGGCGAAGGCCGGGTTGTCGATGTAATCGATCTTCTGATCGAGAAACCGCTGAGCGCGAATTTCATGGATCACGCGGTACATCGACGACGCGGTTCGTTGAAAGCTCTTGGCGAGATTATGCACAGGGATCCCCCTTCGGAAGCTATTAAAGATCATTTGCTTGGTTGCCGGGTCAAACGTACCAGTCAAGGTTGGGAACAGCGGTTGATCCGGATGTTCGCGGTCCCAATTTCGAAGCGTATAGCGAACCGTTTCGGTCGCACGGCCCATGTCTTTCGCGATGCGACGGCTGATCTCCGTCAGGCTCGCGACGCCTTGGCGCACCAGATTCCGAGCACGCTGGAGAATGTCTTCGCGCTCTTGCTCGGTCATCTGCGAGAATCGGCCGCTGCGCGACACTCGGTCTTGGTTGGCGGCCAAGAAAGGGTCGGTGAGCGACGGCAGAAAGCCGACCAGGCGACGACCCTTGTGGATCACGGGCAGACCGATCAAGCCACGCTTGCGCCAGCGGTGAATCGTCTTCGTGGTGACGTTCAGCTTGCGGCTAAACTCTTCGAGCGTCAGCACGGGTTCATTCACTTCTTCGATCGGCATGGCCGGCATCGAGCGGGCCACGTCGCGAATGAACGCACCGAGGTCGTGAATCAAGTCGCGACCCAGAACCAGTTCCGTCGCGTTCGCATCGGACCGGAAATCGGTGATGCGAAAACACACGAACTGATACGGATATTCCTTGAGCACATCGACTTCGCTCAAGAGCTTTTCCGCTTTGCGGAGTTGCTCGAGCCGGACCGAAGGCGGGGCGAACCGCACCTGTTGGTCGGTCAATTGCTTCAGCGATTCATGGCGGAACGCAGTCACGGGTTCTACTCCTTTGCGGATCGCCGAAAACATTTCGGTCCTCCGCGTCGCACGAGCTTTTGGCCCGTGCATCTGGGTCGTCATCCTTTAGACAGGCGTTTCTCAGCGCCTGGTCGACCTACATTCTGTACTTCATCCATCCCGCGAGCGTTCGTCTCGATTTTGCCGAATCGTTTGATTCCGCAGTCTGGAGGAGACAATCGCTCGTCGTCAGGTTCGGAAGTTTTTCACTCTCGCCGGGAGTCGTAACCCCTTGGCGATCCACAACTTTTCAATGGCTTCTGAGCCGGTCCGAAATCCTGATTGTGCGGGAATACAAAAGCAACTCGTGTGCCTGAATCATGGATTCCAAGTCGGCATGCTGCCAGTCGATGTTAACGATCTATCCATAACATTTGATTCCAAAGCGAGTTATGGACGTTTTTTAATTCGCGGCCGCCGACATTGTGAAAACATGCACACGTCGCGAGCGTGTACTTTCTTCCAGTCTCCAATGGCGAATGTTGCAATATCGTACATTGTCTTTCGGCGCCGGTGCCATTTTGGCGCTCGCGACTGCTAAAGGTGGAATCTTCGGACAATTCCACTCCCATCCGAAACTTCATTTCCCACGCAACTTACGTACGCCGCGTCCTCGGCAAAGTCCGCACGTTGGGCGTGATATTTCCTGACTCTCGGCACGGTTGCCCTGCATTTCGGGGGCGGCTTTCCGTTACAATCAACGGACGGCACAGAGGATCGATTTCGCCGGAGTCTCTATGCATGTCTTGCTCAGTGGGATTTTGTTGCTCGCGGCCGCTCGATCCGCTCAGGCGCCGATCCGCCTCGAAGAACGTCTGACGCCGAACATGGCGTATCACGTCAGTTGTCGGGTGCAGTTGGTCGGCAAAATGTCGGTCCCCGACAAGACTCTCGACATTGAAGGCAAAAGCGAAATCGAATACGACGAACGCATCTTGCGTCAATCCGCCTCGGGCGCCGTCGACAAAACCCTGCGGCTTTTCGCCAAGATGGAGTTCGAACGCAAGATCGGCAGCGATCAGCAGAAACTCGCCCTACGGTCTGCGGTCCATCGTCTTGTCATCTTGCGGCAAAACAACATTGAAGCTCCGTTCTCTCCCGACGCCTTGCTCAAGCTGACCGAGATCGACTTGATCT
>JBAXFO010000036.1:0-13794 GCA_037139885.1 Planctomycetota bacterium | reverse complement strand
AAGTCGGTAGGATCGGTTTCAGCCAATCGACGCGAACGCCTTGATATGACATGACAACCATCTGACGCTGATTCCACTCGCGAACGACAGTCATCAGGTCGAATGTGAATCCGCGAGAGAGCAAATCTTCGAGCAAACCGGGAAGAACGAGTGATGGGATTTTAAGAAGGAAATCGATGTCTTTCGTGAACCGAGGCTGCGATCGCAACGATGTCGCCAGACCTCCGATGAGCGCGTATTGAATCTCGAACGCGGCAAGCGAAGCGACAGACGCCGCCATTCCTTCCGACAATTTATCGAAATGCGAGGGGTTAGCGTCCATACAATCGAGCGATCTCATCTTGTAAGTCGCGGTATTCGTCTTCCTGCTTGGCCCAGCGAGCCTCGATCGCCGTACGGCGGGGCGAGGATTCGACCATCCGAAGTCCCATGGCCATCATTTCCAAGGCGATTCGCAGCCGTTCTGCTCCAGGGAGCGCCTGAAATTCCAGCGCCCTCTTTGTCGCTTCGATTCGAGGGTGGGGAAATTGGAGCGGCAGTCCTGTTTCTTCGACAAGGATTTCCGGCATGGTCCACTCATTCTAGGCAAAAGCCTATTTCTGGCTGCCCGTTAAGCCATCGACCAACTTTTCGACGCCGTCGTGCGTGAGCGTGAAGGGGATGCTCTCGCGTTTGCCCCCCTCGGCGTGGTAACGCTTCACCGAAGCCTTCTGCGTGCCGTGCAGTTTCACTTCGTAGTAATCGGCGCCGGCGTCGTTCGAACTCGGCGGCGAACTGCGGATGAGCGCTTCGTTTTTGCCGGCGTCGACTTCTTGAACTTTAAGCGGTTCGAGCAATCCCGTCGCGGCGCCGGCAAACTTGTCGGCCCAGCCTTTGACGGAACCGGGACCGGGCGCGGCGCGTTCGACCGTGAGTTCGTCGATCTCGGCGCCGACTTTGTCGCGGTGCGGCGTGTGCGCGGTCGCGGACCATGGGCCGGCGGAGGCGGTCACGGGGCCATTCTGTCCCTGGTTGGGGTCAGTGAGGCTTTGGCGGAGATTCTTTGCGAGGGTCATCGGCTTCACCGAGGGGCTTAATGGTATGGTTCGCGCCATCGAAAATCATCAGGCTGGGTTTGCCTTCGAACACAGTCTGCAAATTCACCGGCCGGCTCCAGATCGCCCCCACATTCGCGAGGGTGTCGGCGGCCTTCTGCACGTTGAGATCCGTTCCCTGATGATCGTGACGTAGGAGCAACTCCCCGCGATTGCGGTAGTTGCCGTCGACGACATAAATGAACGGTCGGCCGTGATTCGTCAGGCCTTGTAAGAGCCGCTGCTTGATGTTCTCAAACTCGCGCGACTCGATCACATAGTTCTCCCCCTGATCTTGATAGGCGTAGGAGAACATCTTTTGTTCCTGACAAAACTGCGGCGTCAGGAACGCGTCGATGAATGTGATATCGTTATGCACGCGTCGCACTTCGAAGATCTTCTGCCTGCCGAGCCCGGCCTTCGTGTCCCAGGCGCGTTTCGTTTCGTGATTCTCGCACTCTTCCCATTCTTTGCCGAATTGGCCGCAATTCCAGCGGCGTTCGATGTCGCGGAAAAGCTCGATGCCGAGCTTATAAGGATTAATTCGTCCCGGCTGCACGGCCATAGTCCCGGAATGATGGTCGGCGTAATCGATGCATTCCCAGCTTGTGAGAGCCCGTTCGGTCATGATGGTGCTATGCCAATAACTGGCCCAGCCTTCGTTCATGATCTTCGTCTGGCCCTGCGGCGCGAAGTAATACGCTTCATCCCGAATGATCGAGAGCACATCGCGCTGCCAGGGCTTGAGCGGCGCATAACGCATCAAAAACAGCAGAATGTCCTTCTCGGGTTGCTCGGGGAATTTATGTTCCGCAGCCGCGGCCAGCTTCCGCTGGGCTTCTTCTTCCGCCTTGAGGGCCTCGGGAGGATTGATGTAATCATCCATGTAGTCTTTGCTTTTGAAGCGCGTCAGGTGCGGCGCTTCATCGTCGGCGGCCTCCTTGAAATCATAACGAGCGACATCGTCCCGCCGACGAATGAACGTCGAATGAATGTCGATGAGGTCGTCGATCGACATGCACTTATCGACGAACGCCTCCACCTGATCTTCGCCATGCTTCTCGGCATAGTTGCGAATGCGTACGCCGTGATTGGCCATCTCGTCCATCATCTTGCGGCTGGTGTGGGCGAAGTAGGCGTTGTTCTTGAAGAAATCGCAATGGCCGTAAACATGGGCCATGACCAACTTCTGATCGACCGTATGATTGCAGCGCATCAGATACGCGTAACACGGGTCATTGTTGATGACCATCTCATAGATCTTCGAGAGGCCGTATTCGTAGCTCTTTTTCAGCTCTTCATACGCCATGCCGAACGACCAGTGCGGATAGCGTGTGGGGAAGCCTCCGTAGGCGGCGATTTCGTTCAAGTCGTCGGCGTCGACGACTTCGAAGATGGTCTCGTAGAAATCGAGCCCGAACTTGCGCGCGTGCTCTTCGATCTCGAGCTTCAGAGCCCAGAGATCCGGCGGCAGACGTGTGTCGTAGGGGGCGTTCATCGATGATTTCCTGGGGCTAACCAGTTACCGTCCTGTTCCCAAAAACTCTTTGATCGATCCCAAAATATGCTCACGATCGGGAATCTTGCTCGTCACCACGTTTTCCTTTTCGCCCAGCAAACCGTGCACATATTCGTAGAACTCGCCGCTGCCGTACGGGCTTTCGACCTGACCGTAGCCGAACAGGTTCAATTTCGGCAGCAGCTTTTCGGTCAGCATCTCGATGCACTTGGGGGTGTCGTCGCCCCAGTTGTCGCCGTCGGAAAAATGGAAGGCGTAGATGTTCCACTGGTCCGGCGGAAAGCGCTTGTCGATGATCTTGTTGCACATGTCGTACGCGGCGCTGATCTTCGTGCCGCCGCTCTCGCGCAGGTGATAAAACGTGTGCTCGTCGACTTCATGAGCCTCGGCGTCGTGCACGATGTAGACGTTCTTGATGCCCTGGTAATGAGCCTTCAGCCAGGTGTCGATCCAAAACGCTTCGATGCGTACGATCTCTTTTTGCTCGTCGGTCATCGATCCGGAAACGTCCATCATGTAAATGATGCACGCCACGCTCTGCGGCTTCTGCACTTCCTTCCAACTGCGATACTGTTTGTCCTCGCGAATGGGGACGATGACCGGATCTTCCGGAACATAAATGCCCGACGCGATCTGCCGCTTGAGCGCTTTCTTGTAGGTTCGTTTGAAGTGCTTCAGCGATTCCGGCCCGGCGCTGCGGATGCCGGTGTACTTGTCCTTGGTCGTGACGATGTTCTTCTGACCCTTCGGCTTGATGCGCGGCAAGCCGAGCTCTTCGCCGAGGATTTGGGCGAGTTCCTCCATCGTGAAGTCGACTTCGAGAATATGCCCTCCCGGCGAATCGCCTGCGCCGGTTCCGTCGCCGGGTTGCTTGGGCTGCGTGAGCGCATCGCCCGGATTGCCTTCGCCCTGCCCGGCGCCGCCCGTGTTCTTTTGGCCGTAGCGGAACTGCGGGATCTCGATCTGCGGCAGCGGAATGCTGACGAGATGCTTCCCTTTCTTGCCAATCAGCTCGCCGCGCGAGATGTACTTGGAAAGGTTTGACTTCACCTTGCCACGCACAATCTTGCGAAAGCGCTGATGATCACGATCGATTTTCTGGCCCACAGTGTTTTAAGGATGAAGGCGGAAGGATGAAGGATGAAAAAAAACCATCCGCATCGATTCGCCGATCCTTCCTCCATTATTGTGATAGCGCAGCCACGAATTCATCAACAGTCAACCCGGCCCCGCGAATGAGGCCTCTTAGCGTGCCCTTCGCAATCGGATCATGATACGGCACCGACAACGCTCGCATTTGCCCATTCTTAGACATAATCCAGTGGCTGGCAGTCGTCCTCCGATGAATCCATCCCAAGCGCTCGAAGGCTTTCAGCGCATCGCGCGCGTGGATGGAGGGAAGCTTGGCCATTAGGAGGCGACCTCAACTTGCTCTGTATCCGAACCGACACTTGAGAAGAGGTCGCCTTCTGCGAGCGCTTGCTTGTCAATATCTGGCGGCAGCATGGAATCTTCGCTCAAAACTTCCAGGCAACCCTTGATTGCGTCTTTGATGTTCTCAATCGCTTCCTCCCGAGTGTTTCCTTGGCTCACACAGCCAGGGAGTTTGGGACACTCGACAATCCAAATCCCGTCTTCATCCTGTTCGAAAGTTACCTTAAACTTCATTACTGCCTCCAAATCTGTTAAAGTGTCGTGGCGATCGTCAACCGCCCTTGCTCACCTCCGGCCCCCGCCGAAACGGGGTCTATTTCTTGGTCTGCCCCCGGGCGAAGATGCTGGCCACGAATTGCAGCACGTCTGTCGCGCTCGATTCGTTGTACCCGTAATTCTTAATCAACCGCCCCTTCACGATGTCGATCTTCTCCTGCGTCGCCTTATCGACGACATTCGACACGAGACTGGTGAGCTTAATCGTGTCCTTCTGATCTTCGAACAACTTCAATTCCAAGGCTTTGAGCAGCCGTTCGTTCGTGCGGTAGTCGAACTTCTTGCCATCAATGGCGAGAGCGCCGATGTAGTTCATGATCTCACGGCGGAAATCGTCCTTGCGGCTCTCGGGGATATCGATCTTTTCCTCGATCGAACGCATCAGGCGTTCGTCGGGTTCTTCATAGTTGGCGGTGTAGCGGTTGCGGACCTTTTCCCGCTGGGTGTAGGCCTTCACATTGTCGATGTAGTTATGGCACAGTCGCTGCAAGGCGTCTTCGTCGGCGGCGATGGCGCGCTGGACTTCGTTCTTGACGATGTCTTCATATTCTTGCCGCACGACGCTGAGCAATTCGCGGAACTGCTGAAGCTGTTCCTGGTTGTTGATCAGCGAATGGTGACGCAGGCCGACTTCCAGTTCGTGCATCACCATGAACGGATTGATGTTGTCTTCGTCCGGATGGACGACGAGCGCGTTGCTGATTTTGTCCTGAATGTAGCGTGGGCTGATGCCGTGCATGCCTTCGTTGACCGCTTCGCGTTTCAGCTCGATGACGTTGTCTTCGGTGAAGCCGGGCAGCGTTTTGCCGTTGTAGAGCTTGAGCTTCTGGAGCAGCGTCAGGTTGGCGTGCTTGGGCTGCTCGAGCCGAGTCAGCACGGCCCACATCGCAGCCACCTCGATGGTGTGCGGGGCGATGTGTTTGCCTTTCACTTTGTCCTCGTTGAACGATTTCGCATAGATTTTGATCTCGTCGCTAAGGCGCGTGTTGTAGGGGACATCGATCTTCACGGTCCGGTCGCGCAGGGCCTCCATGAATTCGTTGTTTTGCAGGCGGCGATATTCGGGTTCGTTCGTGTGGCCGAGAATGACTTCGTCGATGTCGGTCTGGGCGAATTTCTTCGGTTTGATTTTGTGCTCCTGCGAGGCGCCGAGCAAATCGTAGAGAAACGCCACGTCGAGCTTCAGCACTTCGATGAACTCGACGATGCCGCGATTGGCGATGTTGAGCTCGCCGTCGAAGTTGAAGGCGCGCGGATCGCTATCGGAGCCGAACTCGGCGATCTTGCGATAATTGATGTCGCCGGTGAGTTCGGTCGAGTCCTGGTTCTTTTCGTCCTTGGGCTGGAATGTGCCAATGCCGATGCGGTCCTGTTCGGACAAGATCAGGCGATAAACCTTGATTTCGTTATTCAGCATCTCAATGACGTCGCCGTCGTATTTTTGCAGGCGTTCGTTGAAGATGTACCGGCTATAGGGGCACAGCTCGCCCTTGATCTGCACCGGATAACGCGACTGTTTGCCTTCTTGCAAGCTCGCCAAAATCCGCGGGCGCAGCTCCAGCGGCAGAAGCTGGAGCGGATCGCCGTGCATCGGATCCTTGAGCCAGATGCCGCTGTCGCCTTTCCAGGAGAAAGAGAAGAGCATGCCGTCGTCGGCTCGGGAATATTCTTCGATGCCGCGTTTGAGCAAGCGGGCGATGGTCGATTTCGATGAACCGACGGGCCCATGCAGCAGGAGCACGCGGCGTTCCGTCCCATAGCCGTGGGCGGCGGATTTGAACGCGTTCACGAGTTGCATCAAAATTCGGTCGAGACCGAAGATGGCGTCGCCGTATTTAGCGGCGAAGTCGGTGAAGAATTTGAAACGGTGGTGTTTTTCCTTGTTTTCGTAGTATTCTTCGGAGCCATGGGTGAGGATCATGTCGTAGATGCGTTGATACGCGGTGCGGGTGACCTCGGGATGCTCCCGAACGATATCGAGGTATTCCGCGAACGAGCCTTCCCAGTGCTTTTTGCGGTAGTCGCCGAGGTTGACCTCGGAGCGGAGCGATTCCAGAAGCGCTTTGCCGGTGGACATGGGCGAGACCTCCTTATGTATGGGGAACGACCAGCGAGGGGGAAGCTTGCGCCATCACGGCCCCGGGGTCGCTAACTCACGATGTCAAAAGCGAAAGAGCCGAGTAAGAGATCGGCGAAAAGGAAAGCCGGAGTGGCCGACAATCGAACCTGGAAGAAGGTTCGGGGGCCAACAAGAAGAGAGACGGCTGCCGAAAAAACGAGATTATGGAGGAGTCGAGGCCTTGATCGAATGCGCGGAGCCGTGGCGATATATTGAGTGGTCTCTTCTTGCCCTCTCGTACCATTCTACCAGACACCAAACGTCCTGTTCGGGATTCCTCCGTGAAATAATCGAGTTAAGGTGCGACGGATGGACCGGATGTGCCGCGGAGAGAGGCCGTCAGGGATTCGGCCGAATCGACACAAGCCGCCGTTTCGCCGGCATTGCTCCCGCAGGAAGCACGCCCACCTGAAGCATACACTTTTTTCCGCGTCCGGTTCAAGACAACTTTATCGGGAAGCTCGTATTTCGCCGAAGAAACTTGTGCAGTTCGTTGCCGTTTCGAGCGCCGCAAGAGGAGCGTCGGCGCTCGTTCCCGTTCGGAGGTTTCCTCGATCGGGCTTTACTCGGATCGGCGCTCTCTGTTACACCATCCCCGGAGGTATGCCATGAATCCACTCGTCGTGCAAGGAGCGGCACAGTTGCTCCTGGGCAAATACAAGTCGCAAAAGGGGATGTTCATGAAGAACATTTTGACCATGGCGGCCACCGGGCTCGTCATCTTCGCCAGCCTCGGTTGGTACCTCGATTGGTACAAGGTGAACCGCGTCGCCACTCCCGACGGCAAGCAACACATCACCATCGACCTCAACACCAAACGCATCGAATCCGACATCGATCGCGGCAAAACTCAAGTGGCCGGCTATCTGCAAAGCAATGGCATTCCCGTGCCGAGTTTCTCGCAAAACGGTCAGCCTACGCAGCCCTACCCGCAGCAGCCGTTCCCGGCTCCGCAGCAACCTTATCAGCAACCTTACCAACAGCCGTATCAACAACCCTACCAACCCTACGCCCCGACGGGATACGCTCCGCAACCGCAACCCGGCTATCAGGCTCCGCAGCAACCCGCTTGGGTTCCCGCCACGCCGACGGCTCGGCCCAGCGGCAGCTTCTTCCCCGGGCAACCGTCGTCGAATCAGAACATTCCTGGGCGACCGTTCTAACGTTCGTTATTGAATGCGTTGGTCGATCGGGCCTTCCGGAGCTTCGGGCGCTTCGGGAGGCGGCAGTCGCCTGCGATCTTGCCGTTCGTCGTCGTCGTAGCGGTCGCGATGGCGTGCGCGATAGAAATGGTCTTGAATGTCCGCGTTCGAAAGCCCTTGACTGCCCAATTCAAACGCCTGCGCCACATCGGTTTGAAACATCACGATCAAGCCATAAATCATGAGCCCCATCGATGTCGGCAGACAGTAGCAGGTGAAGAGGGGCACGAAATTGCTGAACAACGCCACGATCACGAACGTCCGGTTACGGAATTTGAGCGCCCGAATGCCGGCAATCACATTGAGCAGTCCGCACAGGAAGACCGCGATGCCGACCGTCACGTAGCCGATCATCATCCCGGTCAAAATATTCTCTTCTCCGGGAGCCATCCCGCCGCGATTCTGATCGGCCTTCATCATCGTGAACATGAACGGCCCAACCGCCGCCAGAAACGATCCCATGACAATCGCGAGCGATCCGTTGATGATCATCAGGATGCCGATGACGGTGACTTGAGGAACCATCGAGACGCTCTTTCGCAACGGAGTTTGGAAAACGTAGAGGGAATTCTACGTGCGGACCGTGCGGTGAGGAGCCAAATGCCAAGCCTGGCCGAAGGAATCGCCGAGTCGCTCCGCTGGATTTGCCTGGCCATGGCCGTGGTGCAGATTTTCGGGATCGGTTGGTATCTCATCGAAATCCGCAAATGGCGGTCCACGCCTGAACTCTCGTCGCTCGGCTGGCTCGACGTTGTCGCCCGAGTCGAGCGCGTATTCGGAATCGCCTTATCCTCCGCCGATTTCGAGAGCTTGCCGCCTGTCGCCCGATCGGCGCTCACAGCAGGAGACGTGTGGACGATCATCACGGCGAAGATGCAGTCTGAGGGCAAGTCGCCGCCACCGGACGGATGGCCGCGCCTGGTCGCCGCGCTTGCGGAGTCGCTCAACGTCAAACCGAATCGAATCACGCGCGAATCGCGCTTGGATGCGGACTTAGGCATGAAGAACAGCGACATCTAAGAAAACTTGGCGGACACATCGGGCTCACGGTTCCCCCGTCCCCTCGCCGCGCAGATAGGCGAGGGCGATGGGGCGTAAGCGTTCGCGGTCGGCGGGGGCGAGTTCGTGCCAGGGGAGGATAACGCCGCGGCATTGAGGCGTTCCGCAGCGACAGGTGAGCGACCAGTCGGCGCAGGCGATCGAGGTGGAGTAATCCCAGGCGATTTCTTCGCCAGGAGCGATGTCGCGTAGGGCGTACAGAATGGGTTCGCCCGTCGTGAAGCCGGCGTTTGGAACGCAGGAATGGTTGCCGCAATCATCGAGCGTGTCGCCGTCCGAATGCAGCCAAAGGTCGTGGCCGACTTGCATGGCCAGGCCATGATCGGGGAGATCGTCGAGGGGAATCTGGGTCCCTTTCATTTCGACAAGCAAGGCGCCGCGCGCGATCGGCTCAACCGCGAAGAGTCCCCGGCCTTTATCGGGGGTCATGCGGATTTCCAACAGGGGCGCCTTCGCAGAAGCGTTCATAAAATGACGAATAACGAAAAGGCGAAGGTTGGCAAGGGGGCTCGATCACCTAAGTGAATATGGCTCCGAGGGCGTTCAATACGATCCGGGCACGAGGGGCAGCCAACGGCTGGCGTAGATCTTGCTGTCGCGCGGATCCATGTCGCTCGCGTTGAAGCCTTGCGCGGAGTTGAGCCGGGCGCGAAGCCCAACAATGCAGAGCTTGACATGGATGACGAAACCGCGCGTTCGGGGAGAACTCGACCATTCGCGGATCGAACAAAACGCCACCCCGTAAAGCATCATCGCGCGGGTCGGTGGGCTTCGCCTCCGGCTCAACCCACCCTACAAATTTCATCCTATTTTAGAGGACGCCTTTGGTCGACGGGATTCCGGGCATGCGGGGGTCGATCTCGACGGCTTGCCGTAGGGCTCGGGCGGCGCCTTTGAAGATGGCTTCGATGATGTGATGGGTGTTGCGGCCGTGATGGCAGACGATGTGGAGGGTCATCAGGCCGCTGCCGGCCACGGCTCGCCAGAATTCTTCGGCCAGGGGGGCGTTGAAGGTGCCGAGCATTTCTGGGGGGAGTTCCACATTCCAGACGCAGAAGCTGCGGCCGCTCAGGTCGAGGGCGACGGTGACCAGGGTTTCGTCCATTGGGAGCGAGAAATGGCCGTAGCGGCGGATGCCGGCTTTGTCGCCCAGGGCCTGGACGAGCGTTTTGCCCAGGCAGATGCCGACGTCTTCGACGGTGTGGTGGGCGTCGACGTGCAGATCGCCGACCGCGTCGACTTCGAGATCGATGAGGCTGTGCTTGGCGAAGAGCGTCAGCATGTGATCGAGGAAGCCGATGCCGGTGCGGATGGCCGACTGCCCTGTGCCGTCGAGACGGAGTTTGAGGGTTATCTGGGTTTCGCCGGTTTCGCGGCGAATTTCGGCGGTGCGGGGGGCGGACATGGGGTTCCTCGGTCGACTCCGCTAGAGCATACCATACTCGATGGGGTCGGGACGGGTGCGCGGCGGTTAGGGTGAAGTCCGCGCCCCGCGGCCGCGCCAACGGCTCCCATTATTCCGGCGGCGGCGTGGCAGGGTCGGCCGGCGGGATGGCGGCGTCGATCGGAATCTCTTCGAAGGGCACCTTCGCGATCGAAGCGATCTTGTCGCCTTCGCTCAGGTTCATGACGCGAACGCCCTGCGTATTGCGCCCCACCATGCGGATCTCGCGGATGTGCGTCCGGTTGACCATGCCCTGGGTCGTGATCAACATGATGTCGTCGGTTTCGCGCACGGCTGTGACGCCGACCACGAGGCCGTTGCGGGCCGAGGTGCGGATGTCGCGCAACCCTTTGCCGCCGCGACGCTGCTTGCGATAACGCATCGACGACCGATCGCCGACCGCCTCGTCCCCCTCTTCGGCGACGGCGTCGGCTGTGGGGTCCGGTTCCTCGGCTTCGGGCGCGTCATCCGTCTCGCTCACTTCCGCGGCCGTGTTGGAGCCGAACGGCGTCCTTTTGCCGTAACCGTTTTCGCAGATCGTGAGCAGGGCGCCTTCGGGATCGGTCACGACCATGCCGACGACTTCGTCCCCTTCCATGAGGGCGATGCCTTTGACGCCGCGGGTGTTGCGGCCCATGGAGCGGGCGTTGGCCTCGTCGAAGCGAATGGCCATGCCTTGCTTGGTGGCGAGGATGATCTCGTCCCCCTTTTGCGTTCGTTCGACGCCGATGAGGGCGTCGCCTTCATCGAGGCTGATGCCGATGATGCCGCCTTGTTTGGGCCGGCTGTAATCGTTGAGCGAAGTCTTCTTGACGATGCCGCGGCGCGTCGCCATCAGCAGAGACTTATCCGCCTCGAAACGGCGCACGGGGATGATGCTCGAAATCTTTTCGTCTTCCCGCAGCGACAGCAGATTCGCGATCGAGCGCCCCGCGCTGGTGCGGCTCATGAGGGGGATATCGTACACCTTGAGCCAGTAGATCTGCCCGCGCGTGGTGAAGCAGAGCAGATACGCGTGCGTGCTGGCGACGAAGAAATGCTCGATGAAATCGTCTTCGCGCGTATCGCCGCCGCTGACGCCCTTGCCGCCGCGATGCTGCGTTCGATACGTGTTCAGCGCCAGGCGTTTGATGTAGCCGTTGTGGCTGAGCGTGACGGCCTGCATCTCTTCCGCGATCAAATCTTCGAGGCTCACCTTGCCCGCTTCTTGATCGATGATCTCGGTGCGGCGTTCGTCGCTGTACTTGTTCTTGAGTTCGAGCGTGTCCGCACGGATCACCGCCAGGATGTTCTTTTCGCTCGACAGAAGATCTTCGTAGCCGTGAATCTGGTGGCGCAGGTCGTTGTATTCCTTGAAGATTTCGTCGCGCTCGAGGGCCGCCAATTGACCGAGTTGCATGCGGACGACGGCTTCCGTCTGGGCCTCCGTCATGAAGTATCCTGCATGGCGGCCGATTTCGCGGGCGAGATTGTCGAAATTCTCCTGACCGAGCGCCCGTTCCATGAGGGAGGCGCTGACTTCCATGCCCTGCAAACGCTCCTTGGCCTCGCTGCGGCTTTTCGACGACCGGCAGATGCGAATCACCTCGTCGAGCGAGGAAATCGCGATGAGCTGCCCTTCGAGCACATGGCTGCGTTTCTTCGCCTCACGCAACATGAACTCGGTGCGCCGACGAATCACCTGCACGCGATGGCGGATGAACTCTTCGAGCATTTGCTTGATGTTCAGCGTTCGCGGCCGACTCTCGACGAGCGCGATCAAAATGATGCTGACCGTCTTTTGCAGCGGCGAAAATTGGTACAGCTGATTGAGCACCAGATGCGGATCGCCGCTACGCTTCACGTCGATGACGATGCGCACCGGCTCGCCCGTGCGGTCGCTCGATTCGTCGCGCACGGCCGAGATGTCTTTGATGCGTTCGTCCTTCACCAGCTCGCCGATGATTTCCGCGAGGCGATTGCGGGTCTGCTGATAGGGGACTTCATGAATGATGATCTGGTTCTTGTTTCCCTCTTCGACAACGCTCGCCCGGGCGCGCAACGTGAGCTTGCCGCGGCCTGTGCGATAGCCTTCGAGGATGCCGGACCGGCCGCAAATGATGCCGCCGGTCGGGAAGTCGGGACCGGGCAGAACCTGAATCACTTCTTCGAGCGAGACGTCGGGGTTATCGATGATGAGCACAATGGCGTCGCAAACTTCGCCGAGATTGTGCGGCGGGATTTCGGTCGCCATGCCGACGGCGATGCCATCGGAGCCGTTGACGACGAGATTCGGAAACCGGCTCGGCAGCACGAGCGGCTCGCGATACTTGCCGTCGTAATTGTCGATGAAATCGACGGTGTCGCGTTCGAGATCGGCAAGCATTTCGGCGGCGATCGACGAGAGCCGGGCCTCGGTATAGCGCATGGCCGCCGGGGGCAGGCCGGCGATGGAGCCGAAGTTGCCCTGGGGCTGCACGAGCATGTGCCGCAAGTTCCACTTTTGGCCCATGCGGACGAGGGTGGGGTAGATGGCTCCGTCGCCATGCGGGTGATAGCGCTTCATCGTTTCGCCGACGATACCCGCACATTTCGACGTCGCCGACGACGGTCCCAGGCCCAGATCGTTCATGGCGAGGAGGATTCGGCGCTGCGAAGGTTTGAGGCCATCGCGCACGTCGGGCAACGCCCGGCTGATGATGACGCTCATGGCGTAGCTGAGGTAGCTGTCCTTGAGTTCGTCGTCGATGCGCAGAAGGTTTGACCCGCCGCCATCGGGGGTTTCGGCAGCGGGAATCGGCGGCTCGATGGGAGGAGCGATGTCGTCAGCCAATGCAGGATTCCTTCCGAATAAGACGTGGAGCCCAGGCCCTGGCGCTTCCAGGGAAAACGGCCCGGCTCAAAGAGCGTCGTTCACCGAGTTATTCTATGAATGTCCGCCCCATTCGCCCGCCGCATTCGCCGCGAAAAAACCAGGGAAATCCTTTTTTTTCGAGGGAATCTTGTTAGGATGTTCTGAACGGTCGGACGACCGGCTTTGGACCCCATGTTTCGGAGGCTGCACATGCGTCGTTTTGCGTATTTCGCTCTCGCCCTGGTTGCCGGTTTATCCTGGGCCGATTCGGCCTCGGCTCAAGAAACCCCGTCGGCCAAAGGAACCCGGAAAATGCTCCTCAAAGTGATCGATGTCGATCAGAAAGAAGTCGGCACCAAAGACTTCCTTGAGGAAATCAGCAACGAACTCGATTTCAAAGTCAAATTCAAAATCGACAACGGCTCGGGCGTCTCCAATAACACCAAAATGACCTACAAGGGCAAGGGCGTCACCGTCGAAAAGATGCTCAACGACTTGGCCGACAAATACGACTGGGGCTGGTTCGTCATCTCCAACGCCGGCGATAACAAGGTCGACGGCAAAGTCCAGATTCGCAAAAGCAGCAAGGGCAAGGAACGCGGCTACGAAGCCGGCAAGGAACCGAAGAAAACCTCGTGGCTCGAAGTCGAACCGCGGCCGGAACCGCGCCAGCCCGCCCTCGCGGTTCGGGAATTGGCCGTCGTCCGCAGCGCGATTTGGATCGCGCGGCCCATTGGTTGACACGATGCGTGAAGGCGGGTTCGCTGGGAATCCGCCTTTCCGAACGCTCTTCTCCGAGAACACGCCATGCTTCGCAACTTCACGATCGTTGCCG
>JBAXFO010000035.1:0-13834 GCA_037139885.1 Planctomycetota bacterium | reverse complement strand
CTACGAATCCGGCCAGGCGCGGCGTAGGGGGAAAGTTGAGGGGAGACCCGCCAAAGGTTCCGTCTTCACGGCACGAACGACATGGTTTTGAAGAGGAGGTTCGAGGTGATCTGCATCCGACCCATGCGGGCGTTGGGCCGGTCGAGCGCCGCCGTCGGGAACGCCGACTGGACAAGGCCGGGGCGAATGGGCCGGGCGCTGCGGATCGACGAGCCCGCGAAGATGCGAACGCCTGGAGCGTCGAGCGGTTCCGCGAAGACGAAACGCAGCGCCTGAATGCCGCGTTCGTTGCACGCGACGATCTCGACGCGGAAGGGGAGATCGCCCGCGGCCGGCTTGGGCGTATAGGTTCCCGGAGCGAAATTCGAACGGCGGGCTCCGAACCAGCCCAGGTAAAGCTCCTCCCCCAGGGCCCCGGCGAACCAGCCGTCGTCGGAGCGCCGCAGCAAAAGCGTGTGGGAGTCTTCGTGAACGATCGTCGTTTCGCCGTTCAAGGCGAAGGCCTGCGGGGCGAACGTCAGCCCAAAAAATTGCAGGTCGGGCCTTTTCGCTCGCAGCCGGACTGCGGGCCCGACTTCCGTCGCGAAGAGGGGCGGATCGATCAAGAAGATCTTCGTCCCGAGCGGATAGTCCGCGGCGCCGTCGTTCAAGATTTCGGCCGCGATCGTTTCCTGACCATAGCTGCCCGCATGCAAAATCCACGCGGCGCTCCACTGGCCGCCGAGATACATCAGCCCCAGCCCGGCGAGGCAGCCAAGGACGAGCCGCGGCCGCGTCGGCCATTGGTCACGGGTCCACAGGGCCAGAAGACAGGCCCAGCCGGCGCTGATGCCGTAATAGTTGTAGGAGGCCGCGAAGACATTCAGAGTGGGGAGCGCCGTCAGGATGGTCCCCGCCAAAACGCCCCACGCCGCCCACGAGCGCCGCAGCGGCCACAGGAACAGCCGCCCCGCCGCGAGCGCCGCCGCCACGGCCAGACCGGTCGCGATCGGCCGCTCGCGCAGCCAGCCTTCGGTGAAGATCGGAATCGACGGCAGCCCCCACGGCACCGTCACCAGATCGCAGAGAATCTTGTAAGGCAGCCAGGCGAGATAGCCCGCGTGCGCCGGCCAGTGCATATAAGGCTCGCGCGGCCAAAGCCCCGGTTCCAGACACAGCCAACGAATTCCGAGATAAGCGAATCCTTGGATGGTTAAAATTCCGTAAAGGGCCCACGGGCGATTCTTCAAAGTCCGCCCCGCCAAATACCAGTCGAACAACAAGAGCAGCGGCCCCAGCATCAAACCCGATTCGCGCGCCGCCAGGGCCAGGGCGTAGCTCATCACGATGGCGATCCACAGAATGGGCCGGCGATGCCCCGCCCGCTGCGACGCCAACATCGCCAGGAAACCCAGGGCGAAGCCGAGCCCCGTGAGCACCGGTCCGTCGTTCGCCAGCCACGGGCCCACCATGCCATGCCCCGGATGCAGCATGAAAAACGCCGCTCCGACGAAGGCCGGTCCCTGGGCCAATTCGAGCCGCCGCAAGAGATGATAAAAGAGAACGATCACCGAGGTATAAAGCGCCAGATGAACCGCGTGAAACGGCGTCGCGTTCAACCCGAAGACCTGAAGCTGCAAGGTTCGCAGGAACACCGCCAGCGGCCGAAAGTAGGTCCAGGCCATGTCCTCTTCGACCCACCAAACATGCAGCAGTTCGCCGCTCCAGCGAAACGTGTTGCCCGTCGATAGGCCGGCAAAGCCGTCGCGCTGGCAGCGTTCGAGGTGGTTGTTGTCGTCGAAGAAAAAGCCGAGCCCGAACCCGTGCGAATAGAGGGCGAGCGAGATCGCGATCAGCAGCACAATGGGCTGCCATTCGGGCCGCACCCGCATCTTCGGGGGGAACATGGGCAATCTCCGGACCTTCCGCGCCCCACGCAGGCGCGGCGCGATTGGAACTCTTATCGGCGTTTGCCCGGAGAATGTGGCGAAAATTCAGGATTTGTGCGTTCGCGGCTCTCCGCAGGAGAGCGCTGACAGTACGCCACGACGGAAATGGCGTCCCGTCAACGCTCTCCTGCGGAGAGCCGCGAACAAATATTACGCCCCGTGATAATCGATTTCTTTCACTTCGAGCGCATGCTTCTGAATGAACTCCCGCCGCGGCTCGACCTTTTCGCCCATCAGGCAGCGAAACATTTCATCCACCTTGATCACGTCGTCCAGTTGGACCTTGAGCAGCGTGCGGCGTTCGGGGTCGAGGGTCGTGTCCCAAAGTTCGGGGCCGTCCATTTCGCCGAGGCCTTTGAAGCGGGTGATCTTGATGCCGCGTTCGCCGAGTTTGCGGATCTCGACCGTCAGCTCGCGGAGATGCACGAGGTTCTGCCTCTTCTCATCGTGCTCCACGAAAAACCGCAGCGGCGGTTCCCGGCCCGCGACGCGTACCGGCGGGATCAAATCGGTCGCAGCCAGGCCGAAGGTTTTGAGCTTCTCAAGATTGCGGTTGACCCCGTGGGCCTCGTGAAGCTCCTGATACGAGAACGTTTCGTTGTGGTGGTCGTGCCCCGCCGCTTGGGGTTTGATGTCGTCGACGACGACGAGCTGGAGCCCCTTCTGCACCTCGGCTTCGCGAATGGCGTCGACCTCTTCGCGGCTATAGCACCACATTTCCTTGCCGCCCAGATGGACGCGGAACGTCGGAATCTTCTCGTTCTTCTGCTTGCTGACGAGCGAGGGAATGTTGCAACCCCGGCGCTCGAGAATCACCAACATCCATTCGACATCGTCCAAAATCGTCAACACCTGTTTGAGCCGTTCGTCGGCGAATTCGGCGGGCGGGTCGGTCGGCTTCTCGGCGGAATGCACGAGCAGTTTCGTACCTTCGAGCCCGCGATTCATGAGTTCCGCAGCCATCTCTTCGTTGGTCTGCACGTAGCGGATGTGCTTCTTCTGATCGATCTTGTAGAGCGGCGGGCGGGCGACATAGATGCGGCCAGCTTCAATGAGCTTACGCATTTGCCGGTAGAAGAACGTCAGGAGCAACGTGCGGATGTGTTGGCCGTCGACATCGGCGTCGGTGAGGATGATGATCTTGCCGTAACGCAAACGTTCGATCTCTTCGGTGTTGCCGATGTCGATGCCGATGGCGGAGATGAGCGAGGCGAGTTCTTCGTTGGCGATCACCTTTTCGACGCGGGCCTTTTCGACGTTCAGCACTTTGCCGCGCAGGGGGAGAATGGCCTGGTTATGGCGATTGCGGCCATTATCGGCCGAGCCGCCGGCGCTGCCGCCTTCGACGAGGAAGAGTTCGGATTCTTCGCGGTCGCGCGTCGTGCAGTCCATCAGTTTGCCAGGCAGACCGCCGCCGCTCAAAATGCTCTTGCGGTCTTTCAGCGCCTTCTTCGCCTTCTGGGCGGCCTCGCGGGCTTCGGCGGCGAGGATCACCTTCTTCATGATCCGGCTGGCTTCCTTGGGGTTCTCTTCAAGATACTTGCTTAAATATTCGTAAAGAACGCCGCTTACGATGCTATCGACTTCGGGATTGTTGAGCTTGATCTTGGTTTGCGATTCGAACTGCGGCTCCTGCACGGCGACGCTGACGACGGCGGTGATGCCTTCGCGATAATCTTCGCCGATCGGCTCCAGGCCATTCTTGAAGAGGTTGTCCTTTTTGCCGTACGCGGAGAGAGAGCGGGTGATGGCGGTGCGGAAGCCGGATAGATGCGTGCCGCCGCCGGGATTGTGGGCGTTGTTGGCGTAGCAGCGGACGCGTTCTTCTTCGCCGGTCGTATACTGGAAGGCGACTTCGACGCGGACATCGTTGGAGATCTTGTCGACGTAAAGAACTTTATGCACCGTCTCTTCGGAGCGGTTCATGTATTCGACGTACTCCGAGACGCCGCCTTGCGCGAGGAACTTTTCTTCCTTGCCCGTGCGCTTGTCGATGAGCTCGATCGTGAGGCCCTTGTTGAGAAAGGAGAGTTCGCGGAGGCGGTGTTCGAGGGTGTCGAAATCGAAAGTGGCGTCGTGGAAGATTTGCGGATCGGGCTTAAAGGTGATCTTCGTGCCTGTGCGATGGCCGGGGGTGTTGCCGATTTCGGTGACTTCGGTGGTGGGATGGCCGCGCTCGTATTCCTGGACGTAAACCTTGCCGTTGCGGCGCACCTCGGCCTCGGTCCATTCGGACAAAGCGGTGACGGCCTTGGCGCCCATACCGTGCAGACCGGCGGAGGTTTTGTACGCCCCATGATCGAACTTCGCTCCGGCGCCGACCGTCGTGAGCACGACTTCGAGCGTCGATTTGCCGACCTTTTCATGGCGATCGACCGGAATGCCGCGGCCATCGTCGGCGACGCTCAGCGAACCGTCGACATCGATTTCGACGCGGATATGCTTGCAATAGCCCGCGAGAGCTTCATCGACGCTGTTATAGATAAGTTCGTAGACGAGATGATGGAGCCCCTTGGGGCCCGTGTCGCCGATGTACATGCCGGGCCGGGCGCGAATGTGGGCGGCGTCGCGCAGCACCTGCACGTTTTCGCTGTTGTATTCGGCCTCGGGGGGGAGGGAGAGTTCCGAAGGAACGACGGGCGGAATGGCTTCGGTATTCATGGTTTTCTTAGATGTCCTATCGTGTTGGGCGAATCCGTAGTTTCTTCTTGTTGTAAACAGCGAAAGCTCCTGCAAGCTTGTTCGCATGGCTTGCGAAGATCGCTCGAATCGCGTTCGCCTTTTCGTCTCCTGAGGCTTCGTCCATTCGCAAGAGAAGAATGCCTGACACCCGCGTCAATGAGAATTTTCATTGCCTGCAACCGCAAAAACTTGCTCGTGTTCGACCAATTCGGCGGCATACAAACAACATGCCTGAATATCTTCTCGACTCAAAACGGGATAATCATCGAGGATGGCGTCGATGGAAACTCCAGCCCCGAGAGCACGCAGAATCTGTTCGACGCTGATTCGCAAGCCGCGAATCGTCGGCTTCCCGGCAAGGATTGCCGGATCGACGGTGATTCTCTCCTCCGGCGCCGTTGCATGTTTCGGACTTGTCATGGCGTCACCCTGTTGTCGACTAAACCACGTTCGCAAATGGGGATCCTGGCCGCGTTCCGCTCCGCGTCGCGGCTATCCCTCACCACGTACCGACTCGAAACTTCAAGTCCTTCACATTCTCGTTCGGCAGACTCTTCTTGAGCACATCGAGCAACCGCCGGCGGTGAAAGCTCGACAGCTCTTGCATCAGCACGGAATCGTTCACTTCCACTTCTAAAACCCCGCGGCGCAGGCTCAAGACGCGGGTCCGTTGCCGGGCTTGTTCGTCGATGGCTCGCGACCAGGCGTTTTCCAGATGAATCCGCCCCGAGCGCCGGCCCCAACCCCGAAGCGTGAACATCCGGGCGAGAACTTCTTTCAAGTTCTCGGGACCTGGGTCCGGCTGATGGATGATGGGGGCCATGGGATCTATTTCCGCGGTCTCGTCGGGCGTGTCGTAGGGTGGGTTGAGCCAGCAGGCGAAGCCCACCGAAAGGTTCAACGACCTGTCCTCGTTCCGTTTGAATCGTTCACAGTTTTCCGACCAGGGATCTCGCGTCAAACCTTTTGGTGGGCTTCGCTCCGCTCAACCCACCCTACGATCAACCAACCCGACAGTCGACTCAGTTCGCCGACGGTTCGGGCGTCTTCTGCGGAGCCGAGGCCGACACCAGCGGCACCACCACGTACGTATAATTCGGCTCCTGGCTGAAGACGACGGGCGTCTTGTCGTCGGTCAGTTGCATCGACACCGGGGCGTCCGGTTCCAAAACTTTCAACATGTCCCCCACGAACTTTGGATCGAAGCCGATGTCGATCGCCTTGTGGTTGAACTCGATCGGCATCTCCACTTTCGAACGCCCCGTCTCGGCGGCGCTCGCTTGCAACGTCAGCTTGTTCTTCGTGAAGTGGAAGACGACCTTCTTGCTCTCGTCGTCGGTCATGATGGCGGCCTGACGGATGGCGCTGTGGAACGGCCCCACCGTAAGCGGAATCTTCACCGCCAAATCCTTCGGGATCACCTGCCGATAATTCGGGAAGCGCCCTTCGACCAGCCGACTGTAGATCATCGCCCGCTCGGTCTTCATCAGCACTTCGTTCGGACGGAAGCTGATCTTCACGAGTTCGTCCGGTTCGACGAGATTGCGTTCGAGCAGCATCATCGCCTTCAGCGGCACCACCGGCGTCTGCCCCTTGGTCGTGTGCTCGCCCTTGGCTTGGCCCAGGCCGTTCACGAGGGCCAAACGCCGACCGTCCGTGGCCACCAGCGTCACCTTCTCGCCATCGAGCTCCCAGAGCACGCCCACGGTCGCCCCGAACTTCGAATGCTCGGCCGAGGCCACGGCGAACGTCACGCGGCGAATCATCTCGCGGAGCACGCCTGCGGTGATCTCGTGGTACTTCGCTTCGTTGAAGGCCGGGAACTCGGGGAACGCCGACGGATCTTCGCCCGGCATCTCGAACTCGGTCGAGGCTCCGGTGATCGTGCAGCGATCCATGCCTGCTTCGATGGTCAATTCTTCGTCGTTGCATTCGCGCAAGATCTTGATGATCTGAGCCGTTTGCAAGAGAGCGCTGCCTTCGTCTTCGACCTTGATGCCGCGAACGTCGATGCGGATGCCCAGTTCCAGATCGGTCCCCATGAGCGTGCAACGATCTTCGGTCACGATCGCTTTGAGATTGCGGAGCACTGGCTTCACATCCTTGGAGGCGATCGCAGCGCTGGCAAGCTGACACGCAGCCAGGATCCCTTCTCGGTGACATACCATCTTCATGCGAGACCCTTCTTCTTTCTTCTAGATATTGATCAATCCGTAGCAGTAGGAAAGCGACGCGGTCTTGTGTTCGTTAGCGGCGGATTCATGATCCAACCTCAAATCCTTCATCCCCTTACGACGAATCTCGCCCGGTGAAGAACGCGTCGGTCGGGTGCAGGTTCGTTGTTCGCAACCAGCGCCTGCGGAGCGCTTCTCGTTCGTTCGATCCCTTTCGCGTGCAACCGTCGTCATTGCCGACATCTCAGTGACAACGAACCAACACGTTGTTCACAGCCTCATCCCCGGGCTAAATGACCGTGCGCGTTTTCGCTGGAAGCCCGACGCGTGAGCGAGGGTGGCGCGGTCGAGGCCTTCGTCGCTGCGTCAGGGCCATCCCCGTTCACCCTCGCTCACGCGTCGGGCTACCTCAGCCGAATCCAGCTCACTTATTTAGCGCTCGCTCATGCCTGCTTCCGCGTGCGTTCGATCTCGGCGAGCAGGCGTTCTTCCTGGGCGCGGAGTTCCGGCGTGAAATTCTCGCCGAAATCGGCAGGATCGAAGACGGGGCGAATCTCGATGTCGCTCTCTTCGAGCATGGGGTTGGGACAGCGCTTCACCCAGGCGATCGCTTCCTCCATCGATTTCACCTGCCACATCCAATAGCCGGCGATCAGCTCTTTGGTTTCCGCGAAGGGGCCGTCGGTCACCGTGCGATTCTTCCCCGCGAAATGCACGCGTACTCCCTTGGAGCTCGGGTGCAACCCTTCGCCCGCGAGCATGATGCCGGCCTTGACGAGCTCTTCGTTGAAGGCGCCCATTTCCGTGAGAAGTTGTTCGCTGGGCATAACGCCTGCTTCGGAATCCTTACTGGCTTTGACGATGACCATGACTTTCATGGCGAAACCCCTTCATTCTTGAATGGATGCTATTGGAGAGATTACGATTTCGTTTTGGGCAGCCCCGTCAATTCCTGGATCGGCCGAACTTCGACAGTCCCTTTGCGGGCCCCGGGAATGCGGCCCGCGATGCTGATCGCCTCGTCGAGATCTTTCGCGTCGACGAGGTAGTAGCCGCCGAGCTGTTCGTGAGTTTCGGCGAACGGGCCATCGGTGACGATACGTTTGCCTTCGCGTACGCGGACGCTGGTCGCCGTCGACACCGACAAGAGCGGGGAGGCGGCGAGGTACGTTCCTTCCGCGTGCAACTCGTGGGTCAGTTGGATCGAATCGGCAAGGCATACGTCCCGCTCGCCTTCCTTCCAGCAATTCTCGTTTGCATAGACGAGCAGCATGTATTTCATGGCGTTTCCTTTTCGGGAGCGGTTGAGAGGGAATTCCAACTCTTGGTCGTTTCACGAAGCCGCGAATCGACAACGGCGGCGGAATGCCCGTCGAAATTTACCACGAGTGGGCAATATCAAAAGGAGAACAAACGCAGAATCAATTGCAAACGCAGAACGGAACCAACCTCGAAATCAATTCAACTCTGTGCCGCGATCTTTCAGGCGATTGCGCAGATACCTGGCCCGGGCCGAGTTGCGTTCTTCGCCGTCGAGCGAGGAGCCCATCAGTTTTTGCAAATGGGCGGGCTGGGTGTTGAGGAAGAGTTCGTTCACTTGCGGAACGGTGAGGTCGTCGAGCAGGCCGAGGTTGATGCCGAGACGGACGCTCGACAGCAGGTCCATGGTTTCTTCCGAAGTCATCATGGTGGCGTTTTCGAGCGTTCCCTTGGCCCGGCGCACGCGGTCTTCGGTAATCTCGCGGCGATCGCGAGTGAGCGCCTGCCGGGCCTGGCGCTCGTACTGGATGATCTGCGGAATGACGCCGCGGAGGTCGGTGAGGATCGTGGTCTCGCTCTTGCCCAAAGTGACCTGATTGGAGATCTGATAGAAATCGCCCGACGCCCGGCTGCCTTCGCCATAAAGACCGCGGACGGCGAGGTTGATTTTTTGCAGAGCTCGGAAGACCTTTTCGATCTCTTTGTTGATGACCAGGGCGGGCAGATGCATCATCACGCTGGCGCGCATGCCGGTGCCGACGTTGGTGGGGCAGGCGGTGAGATAGCCGAATTCCTCGCTGAACGCGTAGTTGACCTTTTGTTCGATGGCGTCGTCGAGGCGGTCGATTTCCTGCCAGGCGTCGTCGAGGGCGTAACCGCAGCGGAGAGCCTGCAAGCGAAGATGATCTTCTTCGTTGATCATCACGCTGATCGTCTCTTCCGGCGACAGAGCGACGCCACGGGGGCCGTCGGTGTTCGCGAGCTCCCGGCTAATGAGCTGGCGTTCGACGAGAAACTGCCGATCGAGGGGCACGAGCTGGGCGAGGTTCAGGTGTTCGAGTTTGGGAAGGAAATCGATCTTCGACAGGCGTTCATGAAGCAGGTGATCGATCTCGGCTTTTTGGTGAGCCGTGGCGCGATTGCTAAACGGATACGAAGCCAGATTGCGCGCGAGGCGAATGCGCGTGGAGACGACGATGTCGCTATCGGGACCAGCTCCGCGAAGCCATTCGCCGGTCGATTGACTGAGACTATCGAGGTTCATCCGAGGCTTCCTTTGCGCGAATCAAATCGCGGATGTGGGCGGCTTCTTCGTACGCTTCGCGATCGATGGCGTTGCGAAGCTGGAGACGCAGGTCCATGAGTTCGCGCTGCGTCGAGGCGTTGGCCGTGCTGTTCGGGGGAATCTTGCCGACATGGCGAGTGGACCGATGAATCCGCTCGAGCAAGGGTTCCAGAACGGTCTGGAAGACCTTGTAATCGTGCGGACACCCGAGCCGGCCCCCTGCTTTGAATTCCATATACTTTATGCCGCAGGTGGGGCAGGTCAATCGCGACAATTCTTCCGTCGTCGGCCCGACATGCTGACCGATCACCGTTTGCAAGATCATCGACAGGTTCAATTCCTGATTCTTGATCAGTTCCTGCTCTTCAGAACACTTCTGACACAGATGCAGTTCCTGCTTCTTGCCGTTCACGATATTCGTGAAATGCACCGTCGCCGGTTTGCCGCAGGATTGACATGTCACGATCGAATTCTCACGGGCGTCTTTTAAAAGCACGAAACCCAGGGCCGACTCGTTACCCAAGTGTCCCCATCGCCATTCCGCTTACGCTTCTTCGAGCGTTCGAATCTGATCCCGGAGTTGGGCCGCCGCTTCGTAATCTTCGCGGTGGACGGCCGACTTCAAATCGGTGCGCAGTTTCGTCAGTTCCGATTCGAGTTTGCGCGTCTGCGGGAGACGGCGGGGCGTCTTGCCGCAATGGCGGGGGTCGCCGTGAATGTTTTCCAGAAGAGGCAGGAGATCGTCCCGGAAGACTTCGTAATCGTGCGGGCAGCCGAGTCGGCCGGAATTGCGAAAGTCGACGAACTTGATGCCGCAATGGGGGCATTCGGTGTTGCCGAAAATGGCGTCGTCCGCTTCGGCGGCTTCGGGCTTGGCGGCGACGGCGGCGGGAGTCGGTTCGTGCATGTATTTCTGCGCGCAGTTCTCGCAAAAATGCAGCTCCTCGAACTTCCCCTGGCCCATCACTTCCGTGATGTGCAGCGTGGCCGGGTTTGGGCATTTCATGCACTTGTGCATGGGAAACGGTTCCTACAGTCGCACGGACAGGTCACACTTCGCATTCTAACAGGTGCATTCTAACAGGGGGGCCTGCGGTGTCAAGAAACGGGAGAAATCACGCGATTTTCGCCCGACGCGCGGCCCCCGCGGCGGCGGTCGACCTAACCCCATACAATGAGCCCATGACCGAGATCCCCCTCGAACAAATCCTGTTCCGCCGCGATCAAGGTGAGCCGCCACGGCTGCTCGCGCGTTCGCCGGGTTTCGCCGACGACCTCATCGCGCCGCTTTCCGACATCCTGACCGCATTCGGCGATCGCCCGCCCGGTATTGCATGCCCCGGGGCCATCTTCGCGCAGCCGCTGGGCGCCAAGCATGTGGCCGTGGTTCATGTTCGCGATACCTCCACGGGGCCGAACGGCTGGGCCGGGCTTCGGTTTCACGTTCTGGCGCTCGAACGCAATCATTACGAAGGTTTCGGCGGCGATCCGTTCGCCGTGGCGCGGGCGGTTTCGGGCTTTTGGCCGGCGCTCGATGCTCCGCTCGTGGACGATGCGCCGCTTCTCGACGCCGTCCGGCTGCCTGCGAAATCCCTGGCGGTTCGCGATCTGGCGCACGTCCAGGCCGTTCTTAAGCGGATCAAGGCTCACGCGTTGCCTGACAACGCCAATCCCGCCGAACCGCCTCCGCTCACGGTCGACAATGCCGAGAGCCCGATGCTTTTAGGCGGCGCTCAGGTTCTCGTGGATGGCGGCCGGCTCGCGTTCGAACGCGCCAAACCGGACGCTTCCGTCATCGAGGCCTTGTGGACCCTCTTGCCGCATTCGCTCAGGCCGCGCATTTGGCCCGCGTCGTTCGCCTTCGCCGATGAACTCAAGTTCGATGTCATCGTCGTGCCGCGCTTGACGAACTTGTCTCTTGAAGGTTACACGACCGAGGAACAAGCCGGCGACTATCCGCAAGGCAGCTACGAGCTCGCCGTGCAAACGGCCGCCGAATCGGGCAGCGCACGCGATCTCGAAATCGCCTTTCAACGCCGCACCAGCAACGACACGCTGCGCCTGGGGTTCAAACTTTTAGTCGGCCTGAGCCTGCTCGTGCTGGCCTTTCGCTTTTGGACGCCGGAGCCGAAACCGGAAACGAAGATCGACGTCGTGCCTCGTGCGGCCACCGCCGCGAGCATCGTCGGGGCTCACGATCCTTGGATGGCTCTCTTCTGGATCGACATCGGCAATCAATATTTCAAGAAGCGGTAACTCATGTCTACGGAAGAATACGTTCTCGTGGTGCCGACGAAGTTGTTTCACGACCTCGGCCTCTTCCAGGGGTTGTCGGCGGATCTGGCGCGCTACGAGCCGCTCTTCGCCGCCAACGTCGCTCATTTCATGCCCCGCGCCAAAGCCGAAGACGACCCAAGCTTCAAGCAATTGATTCCTTATGTCGTTCTCCGCTTCGGCGATCAGATCTTTCATTATCGCCGCGGCAAGAAGGGATCCGAGCAACGCCTGCACGCTCTTCGTTCCGTCGGCGTCGGCGGGCACATCAATCCCGTCGACGGCGCCGGCTTCGATGGCGTTTACTCGGCGGCTCTCGTTCGCGAGTTGAACGAAGAGGTCGCCCTGCCTCCCGGACCGCCACGCTTGCAACCCCTCGGCCTCATCAACGACGATTCGACGCCGGTCGGGCAGGTTCATCTCGGCGTCGTGCATTTGCTGGATCTCGACGCCCCGAGCGTGCAGTCGCGCGAGGCGGCGCTCGCGGATGCGGGCTTCTCGACCGTCGCCGAGATGTGGAAAGATCGCGACGGCTTCGAAACGTGGTCGCGATTCGTGCTCGAACGATTGCGAAACTCCGACGCCTGACAGCCCGTTCCCGAACCATCCCTACCTCAGAAGGACCGTCTGTGCCTCGCTATTTCGCCACTTGTGCTCGCGGCCTGGAACGCATTCTTGCGGATGAACTCCGCGTGCTCGCCGCCGACGATATTGAGCAAGACAAAGGAGGCGTCCATTTCGCGGGCGACTTCGCGCTGCTCTACCGGGCCAATCTCTGGCTGCGGACGCCGATTCGCATCCTCGTGCCGATTCTCGAAGCGCCCGTGCATTCGACCGACGAACTCTATGCGGCCGTCAAGAACTACAACTGGGAACGGCACATGACGCCCGACCACACGTTGGCGGTCGATTCGAACGTGCGCGATTCCGCCATCACCCATTCGAAATTCGCGGCCCTGCGCGTGAAAGACGCCATCTGCGATCAATTTCTCGAACGCTGCCGTCGTCGGCCGAGCGTCGATGTCGAAAACCCGATGGTGCCGCTCAATCTGCACATCGCCAACGATTTCATGACGCTCAGCCTCGATAGTTCTGGCGACTCGCTCCATCGCCGCGGTTATCGCCCGATTCAGACCAAAGCCCCCATCAACGAATCGCTCGGGGCGGGCATCGTTCTGATGACCGGCTGGCGCGGCGAGTGTCCGCTCGTCGATCCGATGTGCGGATCGGGAACATTGTGTATCGAAGCCGCCTGGCTGGCGCTCGGTCGGCCGCCGGGTTTGACGCGGCGCCGCTTCGGCTTCATGGGCTGGCTCAATTACGACGTGAAACTCTGGACCAAAATCCGCGACGCCGCCCGCGACAACGCCCGCACGGCGCTGGCCCATCCCATCTTCGGCGACGACATCCGCCACGACGCCATCGCCTTCGCGGAAGGCAACGCCGGAGCCGCGGGGATCGGCAATCTGCTCACCTTCACGCGTGCGGATATCCGTACGTTCACGCCGCCGCCGGGGCCGCCTGGCGTTATTGTCTCCAACCCTCCCTACGGCGAACGCATCGGCGGCGACGACGATCTTCCGGAAACGTATCGCGCTCTGGGTGACGCCATTCGTCGCTCGCCCGGCTGGCGCGCGTTCATCTTCGCGAGCCGTGAAGCCCCGACAAGGGCGATGGGGATCAAGCCGATCAAACGGACCTCGTTGTTCAACGGCAAGATTCACTGCGAACTGATGGAGTTCGCGCCCGTTCCTCAGGGCAGTTCTTCTTAGGAAGGACTTTCAGGAATTTCGTCGCCCGATCGCCAGATTGAGCGTTGTCTGGCCGGCGGCGATGACATGAAGGCTGGAATTGGCGGGAGCGTTCGCAGGAATGGGAACGTAAGGTAACAACTGGGGTCGTGCGGCCACGGTCACTTTGGGTTGAGCGGTCACTAACACACGATATTCCCCCGGTGGAAGGTCTAACTCGTAGCGCCCGTCGAGGATGGGGGCGCCGCGGGAGTCTGAGTCGGACCATTATCGTCGGCGGCATTCGCCATGAGTTGGCTCTCTCAGATCCATTCCTTCAGGGCACGTTTCGTGCCAAGAGTACGCAGCCCATTGCGCGAAAGCTGCCCGATTCTCGGATGCCGGCCACGGGAAACCGGTTGTCCTGGCTTTTGCCGGCGTTTACCCCGCTTACGGAATGCGAGTTGCTTTAGGGAAAGGCGTACTCCAATCTCTCTCACA